>NZ_JBHYYB010000073.1:0-45368 GCF_042752535.1 Kitasatospora sp. NPDC059327
ATCCCCGGCCCATTCCCCCATCGCCACAGAAACGAGTCTGGCCCCACCGCTCACGCGGTGGGGCCAGAACCCAACATCTTCATCAGCGTTCTAGGTCCTGTTCCTCGAGCTCGCGGCCGGTGCGGATCTGGTCGATGAAGCGGGCCTTGCGTTCGACGGTCTGCCACATAAACGAGTCAAACGAGCCCTCCTTGACCCAACGGTAGATGCCGACGGGGATGCCGAGCTCGAAGTGCTGGTTGAACTGGCGAACGATCCGCCCCTCGCGTTGGGTGACGTCGGCGGGCCGCCATGGGCAGTCGATGTGGTGGAGCGCGATGGCGCGGTCTTGCACGTTGACGCCGACGCCCATCGTCTCGGTGCTGCCGATCAGCACGGAGATCTTGCCGTTGCGGGCGTCCGCGAAGAGCTGTTCCTTCTCGTCCGCCGTCTTGGCTTCCTGGACGTAGCGGATGCGGTCGGCGGGGACGCCGCGGCGGATCAGTTCGTCGCGCAGGTAGTCGTAGGCGATGAACTTGCCGAGTTTACGGTTGTCGTCCGACGCGGTGCCGCGGTCTGCGAAGACGAGCTGCAGTGCGCCGGGCAGGGGGCTGGGATCGCCCTGCCGGTTGGTGTAGCGGCGAGCCTTGTACTCGTGGTGGATCGCGGCGATCCGGTCGGCTGCGGCGTCCAGCTTGCCGGGGCCGTCCGGTTCGCGCCCGACCATGCGCAGGTCCATGGCGGCCATCCGACCGTCATTGGAGATCTTGAGGAGGTTGTCCTGGGACGGCTCGACGTCGCCGGCGCGGACCTCCTCCGCGCGGATGGCGATGTCGCGCATGAAGTCGCGGTCGGCGTCGGTGGCCGGCACGACGATGGTCTCGTCGGTACTGTCGGGCCGCGGGAGGTCGACGTCGTATTTGGTCTTGACGTCCGCGACCAGCTTCCACAGGAGGTGAAACTGCCACGCGTTCATGAAGGCGCCGATGCGTTCCTTGATGCGCGGCGTGCCCTCGGGGGAGATCTCGGGGGCCATGGTCTCGCGCAGGTGCTGCGCCTGAAAGGACGAGAAGGCCAGCTGTTCGGCGTGCGCCAGCAGGTCCGGGCGGAAGAGCTCGATCATGACGAACGCCTGGGACATGGCGTTGGGGAACGGCGTGCCGGTCGAGCCGAGCCCGACCTTCGGGCCGTACGCGTTGGCCAGGGCACGGATCTTGGCCCGGAGGTCGCGGGCCTGGGCGGAGACCGTGAGGGCCAGCTCGCTGTTGTTGGCGCCGACGTCTCCGTTGGCGTAGTCCTGGACCTCGTCGACGGCGATGAAGTCGATGCCGGTCTGCTCGAAGCTGATACCGGTGGTGGAGGTCTTGGTGAGGACTCGCTGGGCGCGCTGGGTGTGGCGCTTCAGGTCGCCTTGGAGTCTCTTGACGGTGTCGCGGACACCCGCGTCGGGACGGGCGCCTTCGATGACGTGGGCGGCCACCGTGTCGAGGGTGTCGGCGGTGAGCGGGTCCGCGCCGGGGTTGAGCGCGGGGTTCAGGGCCGCGTCGCTGCCGGTGATCACCTTGTGGATCCGGGCGCGGTACTCGGCTGTCTCGTTGGCGATGTACTGCTGCTGGCCGAGGCCGGAAAGGGGGATCCGCTTGAAGAGGCTCTGTGGCAGGATGACCGCGTCCCAGTCGCCGTTGGCGATCTGCGCGATGTAGGTGGCGGCGGTGTCCTTGTCGAAGTCGGCACTGTCGATCGCGAGGACCCGAGCCTTGGGGTAGGCCTTGAGGAAGTCGTTGCGGAACCCGTTGACAGTGGCGTTCTTGACCACGATCGCCGGCTTGCGGACCGTGCCGAGGCGGCGCATCTCCATGATGGTCATGGCGATGGTGAGGGTCTTACCGAAGCCGACCTCGTAGTCGAGGAACGCGCTGCCGGGCTCAACGAGGGCCCGGGCGACGCCCGCGCGCTGGTGGGGGCGCGGTGGCATTTCGTCGGAAATTCCGGGGAAGGTCAGGTGGCTGCCGTCGCCCTGGTAAGGGACCTGGGAGTTGAAGAGCCGGTTGTAGGTGGCGAGGACTTCACGAACGCGGTCGGGGTCCTGCCACAGCCAGTCGCCGAACAGCCGGTCGAGTTCGTCGGCCTTCGCCACGACCTGCTCCGTCTGACTTGCTGCCCAGATCTTGCCGTTCCTGATCTCCTCCGGGCTGGTGTCCTCCCTAGGCTTGGGCGGGTGGACGACGAGGGAGGAGCGGCGCAGCATCCGTTTGAACAGGTCGACGGCGTCGCGTGTCTCGGTGCCGTAGACCGTGGTGGCGGCCCTGGACTCGCGCACGCCCTTCGGTGCGTCGACGTCCCAGTCGGCGCCGGAGTCACGGGTGACGGTGAGGTACTTGGTCTGCAGTAGCTGCTGAAGGAAGTCTTGGTAGAACCTCGCGTCGATCCAGGTGGCGCCGATGCGGATGTCGTTGATGTCGCCCGGCTGCTTGTCCGGTGGCAGCACCGCGCGCAGGGCGGTGACGTTGGCCTGCAGGGGGTGGTGGTCGCGTAGGTCGTTGGAGACCATGTGCAGGACGCTCTGCGCTGCGTCGAGCTTCTCGCGGACGTTTCCGCTGAGGTACGTAGGGGCGTGAATCAGGCGCTGGGTGCCGGGCTCGTTGTAGACAAGGTCGCCGAGGGCATCACGGGCCTGTTCGAGGGTGTCCAGGGATAGAAGTCGGGCGATCTCGCCGAGGCGGACTTCTCCAGAGGTGTTGAGGCTGATGGCCAGGGCGTCCTGGGGAGTGTCGGCCGTGGTCCGCTCGATGTCGGGCTTGGTGACCGCACGGGCGAAGATTGCGTCCTTGGTGGCGGTCCCGGTGTCCCGGTCGTAGATCTCCAGGGCGTACACGCCGGCGGCGTACGGGTCGGTGCGGAACGAGCCGTGGGCGGTGCGGCGGTCACGGCGGGCTTCGCGCTTGTTGATCGGTCCGTACAGCGCGGTGTGGGAGTCGTAGCGGTAGTTGAGCTGGGCGCGCAGGGTCGTGGCCTGCTCGGTGTCGCCCGTGGATTCGGCGCTGAGGAGTTCGACGTAGGTGTCGCGTAGCCGCAGCAGGGAACGCAGTTCCTCGGCTGAGTTCTTGAATACTCCGCGTTCGGTGATCTCGTGGCCGACGAGCTGCAGGAACGTTCCGTCACCCTGGTCGATCAGGGTGCCCTGGAACCGCTGGATGTCGTCGCCGAACATCTCGTGAGCACGCTGGATCCGCTGGGCCTGCGCTTCGACCGCGGCGCGCTGGCGGGCATCGCGATTCCCGCTCATCGTCAGGCCGCTCTCGCGGGCCCGGGTCGTGATGGTCGCCAGGGCCTCGGTCAGCGCGTCGGCGAGGTCCTCGTCCGGGCGGGGCCGGACGGTCACCTCCTGCGCGGAGAACCTGCCGCTGGTCAGGCCGTGGCGGCCCAGGACCATCTTCGGGTGCTTGGCGAAGTAGCTGTTGACGAGGACGGCATTGTCGGCGTCGACGGGGACCTGGGCGAGGCCGATCCAGTCCGGGGGCACCTCGGGCGGTGTGCCGTCGCGGCGGCGAAGGATCAGCAGGTCTGTGACGACCTCGGTGCCGGCAGCCCTGCGGTGGGCGCCGGCGGGCAGGCGGACCGCGCCCACCAGGTCGGCGCGGCTGGCGATCTCCAGGCGCGCGCTCTTGCCGGTACTGTCCAGGGTGTAGCGGCTGGTGAGCACCGCGACCAGCCCTCCGGGCCGGACGAGGTCGAGGGCCTTGACGATGAAGTGGTTGTGGGTGGCCAGGCGCAACGGGTTGTGGTTGGGGTCGTGAAGGGCGATCTCGTCGAACGGGACGTTGCCCACCGCGGCGTCGAAGTAGCCGTTCGGGACCCGAGTGTCGACGAAGGACTCGGCGCGGACCTCGGCGTCGGGGTAGAGGGCGGCGGCGATGGCCGCGGTGACGGGGTCGAGTTCGACGCCGGTCATGGCGGCGCCGTCGGGGGCGAAGGCGAGGAAGTTGCCGCTGCCGCAGCCCGGTTCGAGAACCTTGCCGTCCTGGAAGCCGAGGGCTTGGAGGGTGTTCCAGATCGGCTGGACCAGGGCCGCGTCGGTGAAGTGGGCGTTGCGGGTGCTGGCCTCGGCCGCGTGCCATTCCTCCTCGGTGAGGAGGCCACGCAGCTCGGCTCGCATGCCTGCGTAGTCCCTCTGGCGGGGGTCGAAGATGGCCGGGACGGCACCCCAGGAGCTCCAGCGGGCCAGCACTGCTTGTTCGGCCTTGGTGGCGGGTCGGCCGCGATGCTGTATCCGATGGAGCACGTGGATGGCGGCGATGTTCGCGCGTATGCGCGCGAGCGGTCCGGACGGTGCGAGATCGTCTTGGCCTCGCGGCTGGAAGCGCGGTGTGTTGACCGGTGCGGGGCGGGTTGCCGATACCACCTGTTCCAGGGCTATCTCGTACGGCTCGTCGTCGCCGTCGATGTCCTGCACCTCGAGGTCTGTGCCGTGGGCGGCGACGATGTGGGCTTCGATCGTTTCGTCGCTGTTGGGCAGGTACTCGAGCCGGTCGGCCAGGTGCTCGATGTGGTCGCCGGGACGGAGATCGTCCAGGCTGACGGGGATGTCGTTGTCGGGGGTGTCGCCAGTCTGCGCCGGCGAGGAGATGGCTGCGGCGCCCGCCCACTCGGGGTAGGCAGGCGGCGGGGCCGCCAGGGCTTCGGCAGTGAGTCGGTGCTCGGCGGCCAGGAGTGCGGGCTCGGTTCCGCCATCGTCCGTCATCGCGACGGGCGGAAGTCCGGAGAACCGCTGGGCGTGCGTCAGCCGGTCGAAGAGATCCTCGGCCCACTCGGTGTGAACCAGCTGACGGGGGCCAGCGATCTCGTGGACGGTGTCATCCTCATTGACCCGGACAAGCACGTGCCGCCCGACCTCGTCGAAGCCGGCCTTGGGCGAGTCAGGGTGGACGAGGTAGAGCCGGTACTGCCACAGGCTGTCGGCCCAACTGGTTTGGGCACGGAGGTGGATCCCACGGCTCGCGGCCTCGTTATCCAGGTCGGCGAGCTGGCCAGGGGTCTGGTACATGAGATCCTCCGTGCTTCGCGTCATGGTGAGGTCGGGCCGTTGGGAGCTACAGGTCGCGTCCGCGGGCGCGCAGGTCCTCCACCGACGTGCCGAACAAGCGCAGGAAGGACGGCGTCATGTAGTCGAGGACATGGCGAAGCTGCTGGTCGTCGAGGTCGCTCAGGTGGAGGTGGCCGTCGAGGAGCGCGTCGGTGGTGGTGCTGACCCATTCCGTGTGCTGCTCAAGGTGGGCCAGTCGGGCCTCGTGGGCTTCGTCGCTCTCCAGGCCGTCGTCCTCGTCGTCGAGGCCGGCTTCGGGCTCGGGTTCCAGGCGTACGGTCTCGTCGAGGACCTCGTGCTCGGCGCGGGCCTTGAGCTGCGCGAGGCGGGCGACACGGTTCTCGTGCGTCTCGTCGGCCGGTGCGGTATCGGCGATGACATGCTGATCCCAGAGGTCGCCGACCTGGGCTTCGACCTGCTCGCCCAGCGCGGTGAAGAACGCGACCGGATCGGGCAGGGCGGCGTACCGTTTGGGCAGCCACCTGCGCCAGTAGGCCCGGGCCTCGGTGCCGTATCGGTTGATCGCCATCGCTTCTCCTTGGTGCTCCGTTGGTGGGGCGGTCAGCGGAGGTGAGGTTGTCACCTGTTGAGGGACGGAGTTGTGAGGCTTTCAGGTCAGTGGGGTGCCGGGCTGGCCGGGGACCCTGTGGGCGGCCGTTCGATGCGGCGTCGGGGTGTCCGGTTCACCGTGCAGGAGGATGGTCCTGCCATGCATGTGGTGGGTGATCAGATCCCGCTCCGTGGGAAGCACAGGCGGGGCTGGCTCGTGTTTCCCGCGGGCCGGGACAGCCGCCCCGCTCTGACACGCTCCCGGCGGCGGGTTCCGCTCAACCGGGCGTGGGCGGTTCCATGTCGCCGGTGACCGGCGCTGACTCGAGAAGCAGGGTCACGGCCGACTCCAGCACCGCGACGTAGGCGCGTAGGCGCTCGTTCTCCCGGACGAGATCGTCGGAGGCTGCTTGGACGGGCGCGCTGGACGGCCGCTCCGCGCCCGACAGTGGGCCGGCCTGGCGCGCGGTGCGGCTGGCGGCCAGCTGCTCCAACAGGCGCAGGTGCTCGGGGGCCAGCTCGACAGGCTCGTTGTCGCCGGGCGAAGCGGGTTCCGGCCTTGGGTCTGCTGTCAGCGCGCGAGCGTGTCCCTCCATGTCACCTCACCTGCGGCACGACGATCGGGCCCGCGGGCAGGCGCCGCCCAGGCGTCCTGCGCGGCTGCTTGGCGACGGCTCGGGATTCACCGAGAGCGGCGGCGACCATGAGCGCGCCGATCACAAAGAGCGTGAGAAGCAGAGCAGTTGGTGCCTGCGCCATGGATTGCCTCCCCCGCGGACGACCTGTGATTCGGGTGTCCAGACAAGTGCATGGCAGGGCCGGCGCGCGCCCGGACACTGGTGAAGTTCCCGCGGAGCGGGATGCGCCCCAGGGTGGCCCTGCTCGGTTCCGCTCCGCGGGATCTGAGGACTTGTGCTCACGTGCCGGGACCGACCGAAAGGGATTCTGTCCCGGGCACGGCTCGCTACCTTAGGGCCGTGGACATCAACGTGACTCCTCCCGAGATGATCTCGCCGAGCAGAGCGGCCGGCACCCTGCGGAGCCTGGTCAAGCAGCTCACGCAGGATCCGTCTTCCGCAATCGTGATCGGGGAGGAGGATCTGCCACAGGCAGTTCTGCTCTCCTTCAGCGCCTTCCAGGCGCTGCTGGCGGCCGCCGGCACAGTCGATGCCGCGATGGTCGTGGACCGTCTGGCCTCCGCGCCCCAAGCGGGCGAAGGGTTGAGCAATGCGGCCCTGGAACAGCTGGTCGCGGATGCCGAGGACGACGCCACCACGGTGCATTCCGCTCCGGGACGCGCCGGAGGTGTCGGAAGGGGACCGGATGCCGATGGAAGGGCCTGACCTGTACCGCGGGGATCATCACCCGCATGTGGGCGCCGACATCCTGGCGCTGCCAACGTCCCAGCTGCAGCGGATCGCGCTCATCAGGATCAGCCAGCTCACCCGCGGCGAGATCCGCGGCGCTCCGCTGGACGCGATGGCAAGGCATCCGGATCTGTCCGACTGCCGGAAGCTCTACTTCGACTTATCGCAGAACGAGTTCAGGGTCGCGGGAGGGCAGGCGCCTCAGTGGCGGATCGTCTACCGTCTGCGTGATGCGCTGCCCGGCCCGGACGCGCGAATGCTGTTGCAGGTGGTGGCGGTGGGCGCCAGGGCTGCGAGCGAGGTGTACCAGTTGGCTGGGACGAGGCTGGAACGGCAGACGATCGTCCGGGCGCCCGCCCCGCAGGAGTCCCCGGCTCCGATTGCCGCTGCGCCTCGGCAACGAAGCCTGGTCGAGGCGCAGCGACTGGCCGTGGCGCGGCTGCGCCATGCACGGAGCGGGCGGCGCTGAGGAGATTGCCTCCGGCGATGCGGGCCGCGGCGGTGCGCAGGCGAGGTAGAGCAGGGCGCGCGGTGGATGTACTGGGTCATCTACGCCACGATGGGCCCCACCGGCAGCAGTTCGCCGAGTGGCGGGCTCTGGATCGAGTTCGCGGTAGGCGCGGTAGAGGTTCGCGACCCGCCACTCGGTCTCACGCAGGTGTGCGAAGGCGCCGAGGTCCAAGGCCCGAGCGAGTTCTAGCGGGGGCGCGCCGGCGGGTTGGCCGGCGGCTGCGAGCTCGGTGACTCAGCGCAGGTTGGCCTCGATGGCGGACGCGTCGGTGATCGGTCCGTGCCCGCTGACGACGGCCCGGGGGCATCGTGGCCAGTCGATCGGGGGTGGCGACGGTCCCGGGCTGGGATCCCCTCATGACGAACGGTCTGCCGTGTGAGACGACCAGGCCGCCGGCGAACATGGCGCGGGAGTCCGAGAGGCAGACGACGACGGTGGTGGTGCGCGCGGGGCCCGCTGTGAAAGAGCTGCCGGGTACGGGTCGCCGACCAGGTGCGATTTGGATCACAGGGGTGCGGGCTCGTACCAGGCATGCACCCCTCTCCTGTGAGACCACGCGTGGTCGGACTGTACGGTCGCCTGGACGGACCGGCGGGCCTGTTCGAGGTTGTTCAGACAGGTGTCCGGGTCGGGACCGGTGACGACGCACCGGGCTAGCAGCGAGGCTGGGTGAGCCTGGACCAAACCGCGCAGGGGGGTCTCCCAGGTCAGTCTGGCCAGCCAGGGTGCGTCGAGGAGTCCGGGATCGACGGCCTGACCGGTGACAGTGCCGTCGGCCCCCGCTCGGATCAGGGCGACGGCCGCGCTCGCACGCCGGGTGGGCGTGGTGGCGGGCTCTTGGCCGGTGGCGGTCTGGATCGCGGCCAGGAGCAGGTCCACGCCGGTCGCCAGTCGTACCAGTTCGGGGACGCTGTCACCCTGCAGGTGGGCGGCTGCGTCAGTGATGACCGGGCCGAGTACGGCCATCACGATGTGCACGTGCCCTACGCCGTGGTCGACGCCGATGGCCTGGATCGCGCGGGCCGCGAGCTGTGCGAGGTCCGGGTCAATCTCCTCCGCGGTGACGAGGTGGGAGGTGGGCTGGAGCAGGGGGTAGTTCGTGAATGCCGTCCGGGCCGCGGCGACCACCCGGGTCAGTCCAGCGCTGGTGATGGTCTGAAGGGTGACGTGCTCGCCGCCGTGAGCGCGTTCCAGAAGAACAGCCCCGGGGGTGGTCTGTGCCGCCAGGGACGCGGTGTGCGCGAACGTCCACGCGGCCTGGAGGTCTTCGGGCGTGTCGGCACGGATCGCACCGTAGTGGCCGAGGTTCGCGAGCGGGCGCAGTACAACGGGGTAGCCGGTCCACAGCGCTGCGGCGGCCGCGTCCTGGTGGGAGTCGACCCGGGTGCCTCGCGGAGTGGGCACTCCTGCTTCCGCGAGCAGGATCCGCGCGACGGAGCGGTCGGTGGAGGCGTCGGCCGATGCCTTGGACGGGCCTCGGAGACCGAGCGTTTCAGCCAGGTCGGCGGCCTGCGGCAGGGCCTCTGCTGTGAGCGCCAGCAGGCCCGCCGGCGGTTCACCTCCGATGCCGTCGAGACCCGCCGTCGGTGCGGTCGCGTCGGGTCCGCCCCAGTTCGAGTCGGGGTCGTGGAAGGCGATCGGACGGGTCTCGGCGACGCTTTGCAGGTCAGCTGCGTGGTCCCTGCTCGGGCCGACGACCAGTACTGCCGGTTGTGAGGGCACGGGGCGCAATCTCCTCGTTTGTCATAGGGTCCGTCGCCGCTCGCGGCGCCGCCGAGCACCGCAAGTGCGCTGTGCTCAAGCATTGTTGCCGATGAGGTGATGACGCACGGTGGGGGGTCGGTGGTTGCGCGCCGGAGCGGATTGGCGCAGGGGAAGCGCTTGTCCCGGACCGTGCGGGTCAGGGCATCTGGTCGATCGGCTTGGGTGGGACCAGCCAGACGAATCGGTGGGCCGAGGCCGCGTCGAGGGGCCGGGTCATCAGGAGTGTGATCTGGGTCGGACCCCACTTGGGGTGGTTGATGAGCCGTGTATCCCCGTTCGGGTGGATGTACTCGTCATCCATCGAACGCCTCATCAGCTTACGCAGCGCCCTGTCGGTGCTGGCGACGTCCTCGAGTTCGCGCTGGAGCTCCACCAGGCCTGGCTCCCAGGGCGAAGCGGCGAGCGCGGCCCTTTGCTGGCGGAGGAAGGGCAGTGCCCACCCCTCGTCCCAGTCAAGGAGCACTCTCTCACGTGCCTGCTTGGTCATCAGGATGTAGCGCAGGACATTGGTCGGTAGCTCCTTGTCGGCCCAGATGTCCCGGAACGCCTGGTTGGTAAGTTCGATGTCCCAGCAGCGGTTGGACAGGTAGCCGGGCAGGACACTGGAGTCGAGTGCCAGCTGGTAGGCAGGGACTGACGTGAGCTGGCTGGTGAACGGCTGCGGAGGTTCCTGTCCGGTGGACAGGAGGAACATCGCGTGCCGCTCGTGGGCGCTCATGTGCAGCACGGAGGCCACGCGATCCAGGAACTCGGGCTCCGCACGGGTCAGGCCACGCTCGAAGTCCCCGTACGACCGAACGGACACCCCCAACATTGAGGCTGTGCGCTCCTGCGACAGACCACGGCGCCGTCCGCGCGTCGTGATGGCGGCCGCCGGCGGGCCTGCCTCAACAGCGTTCCTGCACCTGACCAGCAGCGCTTGGAACTGCTCCTTCTGGTCCGGCGCACCGCCGTTCCCCTGACGTTCGGTCGTCACTTGCATCCCCCTCGTCCAGGCACCGGCGACCGCGGCCGACGAGGTTCCTCCTCTCCCGGCAGCGGCCTCCCGGCGCGCCCTCAACTCTCAAGCATTCCGTACGGCCAGGCCCAATCGGCGGGCAGGTAGGCCTTCCTGACGTGCAACTTCCGGAAGGGGTCCTTCCTGGCCAACGGCGACCAGTTCGACTACATCTTTAAGGCCACGGGGCGACTTGGCATCTGGATTCGCCATTCGTCCACCAACCCGCGCACGCTCACAGACCTGGGGGGCCTGATGATGCCGAAGCCACCGCACGAGCTTCAAGCCCATGACCACGAACACAACAGCTCCGCGGAACGCGCCTACCTGGTGCTGCGGGCGCTGATCGAACTCGGCCCGGGCGCGCACACGCTCGCCGAGGTGATCGCCCACAGCGGCCTCACCCGCTCCACCGCCCACCGCATCCTGCAGTCCGGCGTGCGCACACACACCTTCGTCCAGCCGACCTACGGCACCTACTCCATCGCCCACCCCAGCGCCACGGGACACAACCAGGACGCGCTGACCGCCCTGCCCGCCAGTTCCCCGGCGATCTCCGAGGAACTCTCACACCTTCAGCGCCGCACAAACCAGGTCGTCGCTCTGCACAGCCACCTCCTGCTGGGCACGCCCAGCAGGATCTGCGTCGACATCGCCGATGGAAACCGCCACGACTTCGCGGCCGCGCTGGCGACCTCGGACGCGGGACCGGTCCTTCGTCGGGCGCCCCTGCACCAGGATGCGGCCGGCCTGGTCATGCTCGCCAGCCTCGACGACCTGAGCGCGGGCAATGCCATCCTTCGACGCATCAAGATCCAGGGGTACGCGCGCACTCCGTCCCCCGTCGCCGGTTGGGCGATGCTGTCCATGCCCCTGTGGCGCGGCTCCGTGCTCGTCGGTTCCGTCAGCCTCCTCGCCCCTGACGCCTACCTGCAGCGGCGGGCCGAGCGGCTGGCCGACGCCACGATGGACACCGCCGCGGCCCTGTCCCGGCGCCTGGAGCACACCCGGACACAGCGCCAGATCATGCCGATCCTGCAGCAAGCCAGCTGAGCAGAAGTCCTCGGGGGAACAAGGCCGTGAGCCACAAAGTCCTGACCACCAGCGCCGGCCGAGGCACCGGTATCGCCAACGCCGAGGGACCTCAAGGCGCCGGCGACCGCGCCGCGATCGCCTATCGCTCCACTCCGGCACTGGCCGGCTTCCTGTCGGTGCCCCGCGACATCACGCAACCTGACGAACTCAGCGCGGCGTTCGCCGCGATCGAGGAGCAGCACGGCCCGGTCGACGTGCTGGTGTCGATCGCCGGAGCAGCTCGCGACAAGCCGCTGCCGAGGATGTCCGAGGACTACTTCACGTCGGTGCTGGACGCCAATGCCACCGGTGCCTACCGAATGGCCAAAATGGCGGCGCGCAGGATGATCCGCCGCCGCGCGGGCCGGATCCTGTTCCCTTCCTCCGCCTCCGCCCTCCACGGGCAGGCGGGACAGTCCAACTACACCGCCTCCAAGTCGGGTCTGATCGGCTTGGCCCGATCCCTGGCACGAGAACTCGCGTCCCTCGGCACCACGGCGACCACCCTCTCCCCTGGCCTGACGGACACGGCGATCCTCAACGCGCTCGATGCTGAGATGGTCGAGGGCCTGGCAGCTCAGGTACCGCTGGGCCGGCTGGCGCACGCTGACGAGATCGCGCTGGCCGCGCTGTTCCTCACCTCACCCGAGGCCGCGTACATCGCCGGCCAGGTCCTCGCTGTCGACAGCGGCGCGTCCATGGGGCATTGAACTCCCACCCTGCCGCACACGTCGGCGGGACTGGCCCACCAGCACTCGAGGCGAGATAAGAGGTCGACCATGAGCTGACGGATCGTGCGGCCCGCTCCGCGATGGAGCAGGGCCGCTGGGCTGCCGCCTGCACACCGGTGTTACCAGCACCAGGTCCGGCGGCAGGCCCTTCCCATCACCGCCGGCGGATGACCGAGTTCGCGCTCACGTCACATCCGGCGACGACCCGGGCGGCCGCCCTCGAGAAGGACCCGCCACCCGGTAGACCGCCCAGCCGTGGGCGGGTCCAACAGGCGATGCCAGCCCTGGGAGCGATAGCCGGCCCCAGGGGTTCGTGCTGCCTCCACCTCCAGCAGAGACACCTTGATGATGCCTGACTCCGTTCCCGTTTGTCACGCAGACGCGTGCGCGCCTCCTACCAGGTCTACTGGCCGTGACACCGCGTCAACACGCCGTGGCTCGCGAGAGGACCCCACATCTTCCGCTTCCGTCGTGGGGCTGGAACCGCTGCGACTAGACGAGCCGATGCGGCTGCGGCTACGGGCGGCCATCCACACCGCCCTTCGCTCGACTGCGGCGGCGCGTCTCAACGACACCGATCAACTGCTGCGCATTGTGACCATCGCCAAGGCCGAACTCGCGCGGACCTGCGCAACCACGTCCGCCGCCCCGGAGCTCGGCCGCTGGCTCGGGGTTTCCGCCTCCGCCATCCACCAGTCCCTCAACCGGCAACGAACGGCCTCCACGCTCGTCACCCGCCGCCGGTTCCGCGAGGCCGGCACCGTGCGGGGCCTGCTCGTCGGGGTCCCGGAGCAAATCGAGGCCACTCGGGCCGGCGACCGCGGGCACCCACTCGCCCTCGACCGCCCCGCGCTCGCCACCTTGCTTCGCCTCGTGGAGCGGCTGTTCGGCCCGGGGTGGCGCCACCGGGACGGCCGAGTAACCCCGCCTGGGCTGCTGGCCTCCCGCACGGGCCGCGGCGCCGCCACCGACCGGCTCGCGCTGCTCCTTCTCGTACTTGAGGCACGACCGGACGGACGCGTCCGACTGTGCTCTGGGCGGGTGTGCAAGCGCGGTCGGGCAGCGGCGACGCTCGCTCGGCTCCTGGGCAACGGCTGTACTCCGGCAGGCGCGGCGGGTATCCTTCAACGCCTTCAGACTGCGGGAGCGATCCAGCTCGTCCGACGGGAGACCGGCAGCCGACTGCGCCAGCGTGGCGCGATCGTGGTGCCGATGGTGGCCCAGGACTGGGCGACGATGAAAGCCGCCCGGCGGCGCTCCGCCGCAGCCCATTGCGACACCGCCGCTCCTGCAACGCGGCCACGCCGGCAGTACGCTGGGACAACCCCGCAGGTAGCGGTCCCGGGACCCACGGATGGTGCGGAGGTTCCAGAGAACTCCGCTGCTAAAGCCCTTCACGCCTCTCACGCCGATCACCTCGGCACCGATGGTCAGGTTGATGTCGCTGTTGGTGTTTCCGGCGAAGCCGAGCTGGGGGTTCCCACCGTTGCCGGTGGAGCGCGTGCACACGCGAGGAATTGCGCTCCTGCCCGGGAGCGTCCGGGAAGCACTCCGTCCGGCACGCCGGTGTTGCCCGGGCCTCGGGCCGGGGCGGCGCTGCCGCGGCTGAGCATGTCGATCGCGGCGCACCGTGTACTTCAGGAGGCCGCGGTTCTGCTGCCGCTGATGAGCGCCTGGGAACAGCGGGAGGCTGCGCGGGCCGCGGGCGCGGCCGTGCGGGATGTCGCAGGTGACATCGCGCGGGTAGTGCGGCGTCTGCGGTTCAGGATCGCCTCCGCCACCTCGATCGCCAGCCCGTACGGTTGGCTGGTCCGGATAGGGCTTCGCCGTGCCAGCGACTGTGGGCGGGTCGAGTGCGAAAGCGGGATCGACGTGGTGACTGGCCGTGAGTGTGTCCCCTGCGGGTATCTCGTCGAGGGCGCGATCAGCCGATCACGGCACGCCAACAACGCGGCCGCCGTGCCGGTCGGGCACCCCACTGCGGGACCGTCAGCCACGGCGCTGGCCGGACAGGCGAGCCGGAACGCCCGTGCCGAGGCAGCCCGGCTGGCCGTTCCGTGTGCGGACTGCGGCGCTCCTGGCGCGGCCGGGCTGTGTGCTTGCTGCTCCCGGGGGCGGGCCATCAAGGCCGGCATCAGTGAGTGCATCAACCTGGCGCTGGCCGCCCGTACTGACCTGCGCGACTATCCCAGCGTTCGCACCGTCTGGGAGGACGTCCGCTCGGAGATCCGCAGGGCCAGAACGCGGGCCCGGCAGGGAACGCAGGACGAGGAGATCGCGGGTGCCAGCGAGCTGCTCGCCGTGACCTGCATACGCGACTGGTACCAGCGCGACGCACTCCGCCGGTTCAGGCTCTCCCCCGCAGTGGCTGCGGAGTCCCGCGACGCCCACGCAGCCGTGATGCGCTCCCGGCACCGATTCGAGTCGGTCGACGCGGCCCGGCGGGCGGCCGCGGCCGCCGCCACAGCCGCGGCCGACCGGGCGACCAGACTCCTGCTCAACCAGCGCGTAACCGCGGTGACCAGCATTCGTGCGGAAATCGCCGCCCGGTCCGGCGGTCGACCCATCAGCCGACCGGGTGTTCCAACTGATGATGCTTGATGAGGCGGGGCCAGCGACCGCGCCTCCACCTCCTGGCGCAGCCGGGACCCGAGGCGGGCCGGCCAGTGTTCATCAGCCTGCGGGCTAGCGGCGAGCGTGTCAGATAGTTCGTGTAAGTCCGTGATCTGGGAGGCTGGCCGGGGCCCGGCTGAGGGCTCTGGCCGGCCGGAACGGACAGGACATGGGCGAGAAGGAAGGGCCGGTCGCCGAGCCGGTCGATGAGCGGTTGGTGGACGAGGTCGTCGGGCGATTGATGGACCGCGCGGACGCTTCGGGAGCGGCGCTGCTGGGTGAGGGCGGGCTGCTGACGCAGGTCACCCGGGCTGTGCTGGAGCGGGCTCTGGATGCGGAGATGACCGAGCACCTGGGCTATGAGAAGCACGATCCGGCGGGCCGGGGCTCGGGCAACAGTCGCAATGGGACCTCGCCGAGACTGTGCTGACCGATGTCGGGGCGGTGACGGTGGCGGTGCCCAGGGACCGCAACGGCGATTTCGAACCGAGGCTGATCCCGAAGAACGCGCGGCGCCTGGCGGGGTTCAACGAGCGGATCCCGTCGCTGTACGCGCGCGGCATGTCGGTGCGCGACATCCGCTCCCACCATGCGCAGATCTACGGTGTCGAGGTCGGCGCCGACCTGGTCAGCAAGGTCACCGACGCCGTCACCGACGAGCTGGCCGCGTGGCGGAACCGGCCTCTGGACACGGTCTGGCCGATCGTCTACATCGACGCACTGTGGGTGAGGATCCGCTCCGGATCGGTGAGTTCGAAGCCGGTCTACCCCGCCGTCGGGGTGGACATGGACGGCCGCAAGGACGTGCTGGGACTGTGGGTCGGCGCCGAGGGCGAGGGCGCCACGACGTGGATGGCCGTGCTGAGCGAACTGCGCAACCGCGGCGTGGAGGACGTGTGTATCGTCCGCTGCGACGGGCTCAAGGGCCTGCCCGACGCGGTCACGGCGACCTGGCCGAAGGCGACGGTGCAGACGTGCGTGATCCACCTGATCCGCGCGTCCCCGCGCCTGGCGTCCGTGCGGGACCACTCCAAGCTGGTGCCGGCGCTGAAGGCGATCTACGCCGCGCCGACCGAGCAGGCCGCCGAGCTGGCTCTGGAGGACTTCGCCGTCTCCGATCTGGGCGTGCGCTACCCAGCGGTGGTGCGGACCTGGCGGGCCGCGTGGAGCGAGTTCACGCCCTACCTGGCCTTCCCGCCCGCGATAAGGAAGGTCGTCTACTCCACCAACATGGTCGAGTCGATCAACTCCCGGCTGCGAAAGGCCACCCGCAACCGCGGCCACTTCCCATCGGAACAGGCCGCGCTGAAGGTCCTCTACCTCGCGGTTCGGGAGCTGATCAACCCCAAGGCACGCGACGTCAACCACGTCGCCGCACACTGGAAGGAGGCGCTGAACCAGTTCTCACTCTTCGAGGACCGGCTCAGCATCCAATGACCACAGGGGACTTACACGAAATCCCTTACACGCCCGGGCGAGAGGGACGGCGGTGCTTGAATCAACGGGTGGCAAACGATGCTCCTACTCGGGCAGTGGTCGGCATGGGATGTACGGGCCTGGCGGAGCCGGCCCCATGGCGGAGAACTCTGAGCGGGACAGGGCCGTCAGGTGGGTCGCTCGTCGGCGATGCGCAGCAGCGCCGGGGGCGTCGGCCGTTGACCTGGAGCGCGAGGTGGTAGCTGCCCGGTACGAGGGCAGCGGTGCCGGAGGACGTCAGGGCGTGGGTCTTGGACAGACCCGGCGGCGCGCCCGCCTCGGCGGTGGCGCGGGCGAGGCGGGCGACCCTCTCCCGGGCCCGCCGACGTGCTCCTGCCTCAGCACACGAAGGTCATCCACCGGTCTGCTGCGACGGCGAGAGAGCGGATCCACGTCCTGGGCGTTCCCTCTGCTGCCGCGCGCCACTCCTTGGCGCTGATGCCCGCGTGGGTTGCCACTGCGCCCTCGGGGGCGGTGCGCCAACAGTCGAACTGCTGTGCCCAGACGTTCGCGGCATCCGGGGTGTGTCCGGCATCGATGAGGCGCAGCAGCAGGAGTGCGACCTCGAGCCAGGCTGATGCACGGCTGGGTGATGCCCAGTCGACGACCTGGGCAGTGCCGAGGATGAGGAAGTTGTGCGGGTTCAGGTCGGCGTGGATCGGAGCGTCGCCGTCCAGTTGTGCCAGCTCGCCGGCGTCCGCGCCAGGGAACAGCTTGCTGACAGGTTGCAGTAGGCGGGAAGGTACTCGCAGGGTGCCGAGTCGGGTGACGGCTTGCGCGACCAGGGGCAGGTCCGGGGAGTTCGGGCTGAGGTCAGCGGGTCGGCCCGGTACGTAGTCGAACGCCAGGACGTTCCACCTGTGGGTGTCGGCGCGCCAGCGCAGCGTCGGTGAGAGCGGGACGACGAAGGGGTTGATGGCGGCCTCGGTGTCGAGCCGGGCGTACGGGTGGTCGGACGGGGCTGCCTTGACGAAGAACGTGCCGGCCTTCGCCTGGACTACGCACGCGACGGTGGAGTTCATGCCTTCGGACACGGGGGTGGCGCAGTGGATGTTCCCGGTGTGCTCCAGGACCGCTGACAGTACCGGGTGGGGCAGGTTGGACCAGGCGCGCCTGGCTGTGGCTGGGATCGTCATCGTGCTCGGCCGCCGGGAAGGGAGGACCAGGGCGTCCGTGCGGCGATCAGGAGGTGGGCGCGGCTGGGCGTCTGCAGTACTCCTGCGGGCTCGAGCGCCAGGAGTTCGCGGCGGAGGTCGGCTTCGTAGGCTTCGCGGCGGTCGCCCAGGGCGGCGACGGAGGTCTGTGCGTGGGAGAACTGCCAGGCGACGAGCTGGTCGACGCTGAGGCGCAGTTCGTAGTCGGTCGACTCCTTGTGCGTGTGCGGGAACGGGGAGGCCGCGAGGATCTGCTCGTGGGTGCCGGCTTCGCGGCGGCTCGGTTCGCCCGAGGGCCCGGCGGCCAGGTCGGTGCCGAGGTGGCGTTCGCGCACGCGGCGCAGGACCGGTTCCCAGGGGAGCTTCGGCTCCCCGTGCCAGCGGCGGGACAGGAGCGCGACCGCGCCGTCCCGCACGATCAACCGGTCGAGCGAGGCCAAAGTGGCTGCCCGGGGGACCATCCAGTGGAAGGCGTCACCGATGATGGTCAGGCAGACGTCCTTGACCGGCGGCAGGGCGTAGGAGCTCCCTTCGGTCCATTCGATGCCCCTGATACGGAGCTGGTCGGCTTGGCGTCGTCCCTCGTCGAGCATGTCGGTCGACGGGTCGACGGCCGTGACGGGGATGCCGCGCGCGGCAAGGGCGAGAGCGATCACGCCGGGTCCGGTGCCGAGATCCAGAACGCGACCGCCGGGGAAGCGGTGCACGAACGCCTCGAGGCGGTCGATGAGGGCGTCCGGGTATGGGGGCCTGGACGCGGCGTAGTGGCCGGCAGCCCCGGCGAAGATCTCCCCAGGTCGGGCGTACTCCGGCTCCGGGCGCGCTGTGGACCGGGCCGGGGTCGGGTGCGGTTCGCTGTGCGACGTCATGGGGTGATGGGCTCCGTCGGTGCGGGTGGGTGGGCGGGGCAGTGGGGTGCGGGCGCCGGGACCGGGTGGAGGGCTCCGTCGCGGACGGCGAGGACGCGCATGCCGGCGGCGAGCGCGGAGTGGATTCCTTCGGGTGCGTCGTCGACGGCGAGGCAGCTGGTCGGTGGCAGGCCGAGCTGGCGGGCGGCTTCGAGGTAGGGGTCCGGGGCGGGTTTCGCCCGGGTGACGGACTCGGCGGTCACCACGGCCGCGAACACACCGGTGAGGCCGAGGTGTCGGATGCCGGCGTGGACGAGTTCGGCGTCCGCGCTGGAGGCGATCGCCAGCGGCAGCCCGCGGGCCCGGGCCCGATCCACGAGGTCGAGGGTGACCGGGATCGGTGCGGGCGCACCCTCGCGCAGGAGGTAGGCCCGGCTCTCCCGGACGACGTCCTCGACGGGCAGCGGCCTGCCGTCGGCGAGCAGGCGCAGGGCCTCGCGGACCGGGAGGCCGACGTGGCCGGCGTACCAGTTGGCGGTGATCGTGAAGCCATGGGGCTCGAGCGCGTGAACGAGGGACTGGTGCTGGGCCGCGCCGTTGTCGACCATGGTGCGGTCCCAGTCCAGGACGACCCCGAGGGCGTTCTGCAGGTGGTCGGGCTCGCTCACCGGGCACCGCCGGCCGCCGCAGCAGCGCGCTGGTGGATCACGTTCCCGTCGGGGCCGAGAACGACCAGGTGCGCCGGGGCAGAGCCGTTCTCGGCGGGCCAGAGCAACCGACCGGCGCCTGGCAGGTCGACGGTCTCGAACCGGCGCACGGTGCCGATACGGGCGTCCTCATCGATCAGCAGGACACCGACCGCGCCAGGCGCCGTGCTCGCGGCGATCCGGTCGAGAAGGCCGGAAAGGGGTCCGTCGTGTGGATCGTGGATGACGAGCGTGACGGTCGGGGCGTTTGCGACACTGGCGGCAGGCAGGCGTGTCGTGACGGCAGCTGCGCCTACCGGTGGGGGCGGGGGTGCGGTGCGCTGCGCCGGCACGCCGGTTGCCGGCCGCACGGTGCCCGCGCTGCCGTCGACCAGCAGCACGGTGTCTGCGGCGACGGTCCGAGCTTCGCGTAGGTTGGTGACGCAAGGGATTCCCAACTCGCGAGCGATAATGGCGGTGTGGGACAGGGGCCCGCCGCGGGTGGCGACGATGGCGGCCGGGCCGTTCAGAAGCGCGCCGGCCGCCTCGGGGCCGAGGGCCTCGCAGATCACCACCGCGCCCGGTCGCGGGTCGCCCTCAACAAGGTGGACGGCGGGTCCCGAGGCCGTGCCGGCGACGGCAGGATGTCCACGCCAGGCGTCCGTGGACGGTGTCGGTGCTGCCGCCGGGGTGAGCGCTGCCGTGAGCGGACGCGCCTGAACGATCGTGATGGAGCCATTGGGGCCGATGGTCCACTCGACGTCGACCTGCCCGACGCCGAGGGCGTTCGCCGCCCGGACGGCGAACCCGAGCAGCGCGTCGCGGTGCAGGCCGGTCAGGATCCGGGTGGCGGCCAGTGAACGGGGCAGGTGCAGGCGCAGAAGGCCCTGCCCCGAGGTCTGCACCTTCGCCCGGACGGGACCGTTGAGGGTGTCGAGGACGAGCCACTCCCCGGGCGGTGTGCGCAGCTGTGCGGGGGTGCCGGGAAGCAGGACGAACTGCTGGTCTGAGGCGGTCACCGGCAGGGCGCTGCCGCCGCTGTGGACTTCGCCCGTTGCCTCGCCGCCGACCAGCTGCTCGGCGAGCCCGTGGACCGCTTCGATCCGCCACGTGGTGCACCGGCCAGCGGCGACCTCGGCCGCGAGGACACCGGAGACGGCGGGGCACAGCGCGGGTTGGACCAGGACGGCCATGCGTACGTCGCCGTCGATGCCTTGCCGTGTGGCGTAGGCGGCCGCGGTAGTGCTGGTGGCGGAGGCCCGGACGGCGTGGACGGCGTCCAGGAGCGGGGCGTGGTCGGTGGGGGTGAAGCAGGAGAGGTAGAGGCCGGCGAAGGAGTGGCGCTGTCCGTCCTCGGTGGTGGCGGAGGAACGGGCGATCAGTCCGTGGGGTGCGCGGTGCCGGGCCCAGCGCTCGATGGCGTCTGCCGTGGCGTGCAGCTGGTCGTCGGTGGTGTCGGCGGGGATGACGAGGCTGTCGGGCACGGGGATGCCCGCGTGGTGGAGGCGGGCGAGGGCGGCGGCCTTCCCACCGGCGTGCCGCAGGTCGAAGGCCTGCTGGAGCCTCAGGAGGGCAGGTGTGTGGGTCATCGGGCGGCTCCGGCGGTGAGGAGGTCCGTGGTGGTGACGCTGGTGGGGTCCCGGTCGGTGAGGTGGCACCAGCGGCGGCCGGCGGCAAGGTAGCGATGGCGCAGGACCTTGCGCCGCTCCTCGCTCCCGGCGGCCCAGCCGAGGACGAGAACGGTCGCGCGCACGGAGCTGACGTCGCGGTCGTCGCCGGCGGCGGCGAGGAGCGCGGCGGCCTGCCACGCGTCGCGCAGCAGCAGGGCCCGGCTGCGCCCTGCGGCGATCGCCGCGAGCTGGCGTTCGTGGTCGTTCTCCTCGAGGAGGCCCTGGATCAGGTGGGCGGCGTTGGCGGGGTCCTCGAGGGGCATGGCGGCGACTGCCGGGGAGCCGACGCCGTACAGGGTGCCGGCACGGGCCGCGATCTCGGCGGCGGCGTGCTGGAGCGGCCGGCCGGCGCGAACGGCGGCGGCGGCGTGCAGCGCGCCCTGGTGGGCGTCGAGGAGGTGGCCCGTGTCGTCGGGGGTGGCCAGGGCGAGCAGGCATTCGCGGGCGGCATGCCGGTTGTCCAGCAGGCGGGTGAAGGTGTCCTCCCAGCGCTGCTCCGGCAGGAGCCAGTTGACGATGTGGGTGGACATCACCTTGAGGAAGGCGCCGGTGGCATCGGCGAGGGAGGCGGAGGCGGCCGCTGCGTCGGCGTGGTCCAGGGCCTGTTCGGCGGTGGCGAGGGCCTGGCCGGACCGCTGTTCGCGGGCGAGGGCCGCGGCGATGAGGGCCCGTACGCGAGCGGGGGCCGCGAGGTGGGCGGCGAGGGCGGCTGCGAGGCGCTCGTGCTCTGGGACTGGGATGTCGACGATCCCGGTGCGGCGCAGCGTCCCGAAGGTCGCGGGGTCGCCGATGAGCACGGTGGGCCAGGTGGTGAGGGAGGTGGTGTAGAGGTCGAGTTCGAGGGGGGTGGCGTCGGGGCGGCTGAGTTCGTAGTCCTGGACGACGGTGTCGTTCCAGCGGGTGTGCATGCGGTCCTCCCGGGTGAGCCGACTTGCGGGCGGTGGTTGTTCGAGACGCGTTGGGGGGACATGCGGCGCGAAGTGGTCTGTGTGGGGACGTGGTTGTGGGAGGCTCGGGGGCTGGGCGGCGGCCGTGGCAGCGGGGCGCCGGAGGTCGATGGCGACGGGATCGGTGCAGAGGGTGGAGACGATGGTCAAGGAGCCGACGGCGAGCAGTTTCGTCTTCCGGGGAACGCCGCAGGGGTGGGTGCTGGCCCTGGTGTGGCATCCGCGGTTGGAGTGCCTGATGCTCGCGGGCGGGCATGTCGAGGACTTCGAGCATCCTGGTGAGGCGGCGGTGCGGGAGATCCTGGAGGAGACCGGGTGGGTCGCCCGTCTGCTGCCGGGGCCGGGTGCGGCGCTGCCGGCGGGCGCGCCGCACGCCGGGGTTCCGGTGCCGTGGTGGGTGGTGGAGTTCCCGGTATCGCCGGACAACCACACCGGTGAGCGGCACGTGCACGTCGACCACCTGTTCCTGGCGCTGGCCGAGGGTGACGGGCCCGTTCAGGAGCCGGTGCACGAGGTGCGCTGGCTCAGCGAGGCCGAGGTCGCCCAGGACCCGGAGGTGGCCGACGACCTGCGCGTCTACGCCAAGGAGCTGTTCAGGTTCGTCGCGCTTCTCAAGGCGTAGCCGACCGGGGGTCAGCCGGTGGCGAGATGCGTGTAGTCGAGCGGCATCTGCGCGGTGCGGCCGAGGGCGTGCGGGCGGCTCTCGGCGGCGCCGGCGGGTGTGATGCGCACGAACTCGGCGTGCTCGCGCAGTGCGGCGAGGGTCGCCGCGCCGCTGTAGGACATGCCGGAGCGCAGCCCGGCCAGCAGCGGGCGGAGGGTTCGGTGCAGTGGCCCGGTTGGCTCGTAGGTCGCCTCGACGCCTTCGGGGAGGTAGGCATCGAGCTCCTCGCGGGTGACGTCGCGGCCGGCGGCACGCTGGAGGGTGAGCCGCATTCCGAGGGTGGTGTAGCCGGTGCTGACCTTGCGGGGCCGGCCGCCGTGGTGGACGAGGGCGGCGGCGCTCTCGTCGGCTCCGGCGAGGGCGCTGCCGAGCATGGCGGTGGTCGCGCCGGCGGCGAGTGCCTTGACGAGGTCCCCCGAGGTCTTGATGCCGCCGTCGGCGATGACCGGCACGCCGTGTTCGGCGGCGGCCCGGGCGCAGTCGAGGACGGCGGTGAGCTGGGGGATGCCGGCTCCGGCGACGGCGCGGGTGGTGCAGATGCCGCCCGGGCCGATGCCGACCTTGACGGCGTCGGCGCCGGCGGCGATCAGGTCGCGCACTCCTGCGGGCGTGGCGACGTTGCCGCCGATCACCGGGACGGCGGGGTGGGTGGCTTTCAGCTTGGCGATGGCGTCCAGGACGTAGTCGGCGTGCCCGTGGGCGACGTCGACGACCAGGACGTCCACCCCCTGCTCGACGAGGGCCTGGGCCCGCTCGGTCCAGTCGCCGCGCACGCCGATCGCCGACCCCACCCGCAGCCGGCCCCGGCCGTCGACGCTGGCCCCGCTGTCGTCGGGTCCCGCGGTGTGGGCCTTGACGTCGCGGACGGCGGCCGCCGCGTCCTGGAGGGTGCAGGCGCGGTGCAGGATGCCCAGCCCGCCGGCGCGGGCCATCGCGGCGGCCATCTGCGCGCCGGTGCACCACGGGGTGTTCGCGGAGACGACGGGGATGCGCAGGGTGATGTCGGGCAGCAGTTCGGTGGAGGTGTCGGCCAGGGACCGGCTGGTGAGGGAGGTCCGCTTCGGTACGAGGAGGACATCGTCGAAGCTGAGCGCGGTTCGGATCGGATCGTGGGTCATGCCGGGACTCCTTCGAGGTGCGGGCGGCCGTGCTGCGGGCGGGCGTGGCGGATCCAGTCGGCCATGAGCGCGGCCCCGGCGTGGGGGTCGGGCTCGGCGCGGCGGTCCAGGACGCGGAAGCGGTGCGGGTCGTCGGCGGCCAGCGCCTCGAACAGGGCGGCGCAGCGGCGGTGGACGGTGTGCTCCTCGGGGGTGTAGCGGCGCCGGTCGCGCCGTTCGGCGCGTGCCAGGGCGCGGGCGGGGTCGTCGGTGAGGAGGATGACGAGCTCGGGCAGGGGCCGCCAGGCGGCGGCCTCCGTGAGGATCAGGCGGGCGCGGGCGAGGGCGGCCCGGTCGTCGTCGGGGTGCAGGGCGGCGCCCTGGTAGACCGCGACGGAGTGGACGCTGCGGCCCTCGATGACGGTGGCTCCCGCGGCGAGGGCGGCGCGGGTCGTCTCCCAGGTGTGCATCTGTACGGCGAGCAGGAGCAGGGACTCGCTGGCGGGCGCACCTGCGCGCAGGAACTGGTCGCCCGCGGCGGCCTCGGCCAGGGCGGTGATGATACGGCTGCCGAGGTCGTCGCGGCGGTGACGGCGCCGGGAGAACTCCTCCACGCACAGCAGGTCGGTGTCGAGCCGCTGCGCGGCGAGGTGGGTGAGGTGGCTCTTGCCGGCGCCGCTGAGTCCTTCGGTGGACACCAGGACACCCGCGGGCCGGGCTTCGGTGGTGGGCACGGGGATGCGCTCCTTCAGAACAGTGAGTCCTGCTGGGGCCGGGCAGCTTCCTCGTCGTCGAGGACGGCCTTGGGGGTGACGCCGGCGAGGCGGCGCATGTCGGCGAGGGTGCTCCAGTGGCCGTCCCTGGCGCCGTCGGCGAGGAGACGGGCGAAGATCTCGCTGGTCGCCTCGACGTCGGGCATCGCGCGATGCCGGCCGGCGGGGCTGGGCAGGCGGTGGTGACGCAGCAGGTCGTCCAGGCGGTGGTGGGCCAGCTCAGGGTAGGCGGTGCGGGCCAGGCGCACCGTGTCCAGAAGGGTGGTGCGCGCCAGGGTGGGACACACGGCGGCGCGGTCGTGGATGAGCCCGGCCTCGTAGGGGGCGTTGTGGGCGACGAGGATGTACGGCACGTGGCCGAGCAGGCCCTGCTCCAGGTCGGCGAGGACGTAGTCGGCGGTGCGGGCGCCTGTGAGCATGGCGGCGGTGATGCCGGTCTGGCGGGTGTCGAAGTCGGTGACCGGCACGTCGGCGGGCGGGCGGATCAGCGCTTCGAAACGCGCGGTCTCCTCCCAGGTGCCGTCGGCGTTCAGGCGGCGGACCTGGACGGCGACCTCGGTCGGCTCGGGCCTGCGCCCGGCGGGGGTGAGGGTCTCGAAGTCGACCGTCGCGAACGACGTCGCGAGGGCCTTGGGGTCGGTGAAGGTCAGGTGCTGGGCCACCGGCGTGCCTCCTGGGTGATCGTGCGGGCCATGGCGCGCAGCTGCTCGTCGCTGTGTCCGCCGTGCACAACGACGGCCAGGGTCTCATCGAGGCTGCGCAGGGCGGTCGGGCACGGCTGAAGGCTGTGCTCGGCGAGGGAGGGAAGCCGGTCGGCGGTGGTCAGGCCGTAGGTGCCGACGCTGTTGGCGATGCCCTGCTCGGCGAGGCGGCGGCAGAAGTCCCTCGGGCGGGCGAGCGTCAGCCGTAGCAGCGGGCCATAGTGGTTCCACTGCTCGCGCGGCCCCGCCTGGACGGGCCGAAGGCCCCGCACGTCCGTGAGCAGGTCTGTCAGGAGCCGGGTCTGGCGGTGGCGCTGCTCCAGCAGGTCGTCGAAGCGTTCCAGGTTGGCCGAGGCGATAACCGCGAGGGGTTCGGCCAGGCGGTAGTTGTGGCCGAGCCGGCTGCCCGCGGGCCGGCCGGGGGCGGGCAGGAAGCCGTGCGTGGTGAAGGAGCGGGCGCGGGCGGCGAACTCGGCGTCGTCGGTGAGGATGTAGCCGCCCTCCCCGGACCACAGGACCTTGCCGTCCTTCATCGAGAAGCAGCCGACGTCGCCGAACGTGCCGACCGGGCGGCCGTCGAGCCGGCTGCCCTGGGCCTGGCAGGCGTCCTCGATGACGCGCAGCCCGGCCCTCGCGGCGAACTCGGTGAGGCGGGTGAGGTCGCAGGGCCGTCCGGCCAGGTGGACGGGGACGATGGCGCGGGTGCGGGACGTGGTCTTGGCCGCCAGGTCGTCGAAGTCCAGGTCGAGGACCGGGGTGGAGTCGACGAGGACCGGGGTCGCTCCGGTCATGAGGACTGCGGCCACTGTCATGACGACAGTGGCGCCCGGGACCAGTACCTCGTCGCCGGGCCCGATGCCGTACCCGGCGAGCGCGGTGTGCAGGGCGGCGGTGCCGGAGGAGAGCGCGACGGCGTGCCGGGCGCCGAACACCGTGGCGAGCTGTTCCTCGAGGCGGCGCGTGTGGCCGGCCGCGGCGGTGGGGTCGGGCATGCGGCGCAGCGCGGCGGCCAGCTGGTCGGCCGCGTCCTGGCGGTGGGCCGCCGGTTCGGTGCTGGTGAGGGTCATCGCGGGCTCCCGGAAGGGTGGGTGATCCGGTCGGTGTCCATGAGCGGCCACATGTTGACGCACTCGTGGGAGAACAGCGGGCAGCCGGGTGCGCTGCCCTGAGGGGCGGGGAACAGGTCGGCGGCGTCGGCGCCGTGGATGGTGCGGTGGGCGCTCGGCGCGGTGGCGTCGATCCGGTAGGGGGAGACGCAGTCCCACACGGCGCCGTCGGGCTGGATGAAGTGCAGCGTGTGCCCGCCGAAGCAGGAGGAGACGGGGGAGGTGGTGCGCGGCACGGTGGTAAGGACCTGCTGCGGGTAGGTGGAGGCGGGCAGGACCAGGCTGGTGTGGTCGCGGTAGAGCGTGTCGAAGGCCGCCTTCAGGCGCGGCTGGTCGGCGGGGCGCAGCGACAGTTCGGCGTGGAGCTTGTGGTCGTCGGTGAGGGTGACGGGTTGGGGAACGTAGTAGTCGCAGCCCAGTTCGGCGGTCAGGCGGCCCATGGCGGGCATGTCGTCAATGGTGTGGCGGGTCAGGACGCTGTAGATGCCGACCCGCGGGCCCGGCCTCGTACCGCGCTGGGCGATGACGGCGCGGATGCCGTCGACGGCGGCGTGCCAGGTCCCACGGCCGAACCGGTCGGGGCGGCGGGCGTCGTTGACGGCCGGGTCGGTGGAGTCCAAGGACACCGAGATCGCGTCCACGCCCAGGTCGAACAACGCGTTGCGGATCTCGGCCTTGGCGAGCGGCAGGCCGTTGGTGCACACGACGACCTCGATGCCCGCCGCCTTGACGACATGGATGACGTCGAGGGCGCCCGGCCAGGCGAGCGGCTCGCCGCCGGCGAGGAACACCCGGCCCACTCCCGAGCCCGCCAGGGTGCGCGCGAACGCGAGGACCGCCTTGCGGCTCATGTCGTTCGGGGAGATGTGCGACAGCTGGCCGGCCTTGGTCGGCGGGGCGATCTGGTGGTCGGCGACCAGACCGAAGTAGCAGTAGTCGCAGGCCAGCGGGCACAGGCTGCGCAGCGACCACAGCAGGGTGATCAGGTTCCGGTTCAGGACGGGGCGCGTCACGGGGCGTCTCCGGGGACAGTCGAGGCGGTCGGGCGGCAGGCGGTGGTGAGGAGGTCGAGTGCCCCGTCGGCGGTGGTCCGGGCGCGGTCGACGACCAGGTAGCGGCCCGGGTCGTCGGCGGCGAGCCGGTCGTACAGGGCCGCGGCCCGCATCAGGCGGTCCGCCTCGTCGGCGGTGAGCGGGCGCCCGGCCCGCCGCCGCCACCGCGCCTCGCACGCCGCTGGGTCGTCGCGCAGCAGCACCGTGACGTCCGCGCGCACACGCCACCGGTCGGCGGCGTCCAGGAGCCGGGACAGGATCGGATAGGGATCGTTGCCCAGGGCATCGGCCACGGTCAGGGCCTGGTAGATGGCGACGCTGTCGCACCCGCGGTCCTCGATGACCACCTGCGCCTCGGGCGGCTGCTCGCGGCGCCGAACGGCGAGCGCCAGCAGCGCGAATGTCTCCGTCAGCGGGTGCCCGGTGCGCAGGAACGGATCGCCGCCCGCGGCCAGCGCGGCGACGACCTGGCCGGGCAGAGCGCCGGGTGCGGTGTCGGGCAGTTCGGCGAGGACTGTGCAGCCCGGCCCCACGGCGGCCGCGGTCAGGGCGGCGAGGTGGGACTTGCCGACCGCGTTGGTGCCCTCGATCGTCACCCACCTCCGGGCGGGGGCGGTGGTCATGCGGCCGCCTCACGGGCGGCGTCGCGCAGCCACCGCGCCGCGTGCGGGTCCTCGTCGAAGCAGCCGTGGAGCAGCACGCTGTTGCTGCGGGCCTGGTCGGCGCGCACGCCGCGCTGGGTCATGCACAGGTGCTCGCCGCGGATGACGACGCCGACGTCCTTGGTCCGCGCGGTCGCCATCAGGTCGTCGGCGATGCCGCGGGCGATGCGCTCCTGGAGCTGGAGCCGGTGGGCGTGCCGTTCGGCGATGCGCGGGATCTTCGACAGCCCCACGACGCAGTCGGCGGGCCGGTAGCCGACGGTGGCGACCAGGCGCATCGGGTGCAGGTGGTGTTCACACGTCGAGCTGAGGACGATCCCGTTGACGATCACCAGTTCGCTGCCCCCGACCGTGAGCGTCTCGCTGTCGAAGACCGTACCGGTGCGGCCCGGGTCGTAGCACAGGCGCTCGCGCCAGGCGTCGGCGACGCGGCGCGGCGTGTCCCGCAGCCCTTCCCGGTTCGGGTCCTCGCCGAAGGCTTCGAGGAGTTCACCCACCAGTGACTGGACGCGGGCGTGGTCGAAGGCCCGCCCCGTCACGGCAGGCTGGGGGACGAGGTCGATGCTCACAGGGTCACCGCTTCCACGCTCGGCTCCCATACCCGGGTGCGCGCGCCGGCGGCGAGAACGCCGCGGGCGCGCGGGCCCTCGTGCATGAGGAGGTCCAGGACGGACAGGTTCGGGGCCCAGCCCCGTAGGTCGGCCCCGTACGGGGGGTGGGTGTAGGTGGCGACCTGCACCTGGATCCGGTGCTCGCGCAGCAGGGCACCGTCGAGGTAGCCGAGCGCGCCGGTACCTACCAACAGCGTGTCGGCGCCACGGAGCCGGCACAGGTCGACCAGCATGCCGGTGCCGGAGCTCCGCGGGGCGAGCTCGCTACTGCGCACTACGCGGGCCGGCAGGTCGAGGGCATGGAGGAGCAGCCGGGTCAGGGAGAGGTTGAGGTCGACCAGGTGGGTCCAGGGCCGCTCGTAGACCGCGCGCAGGCGATCCGCATACAGCGTCCAGTACGGGGCCCGGCCGTAGGCCTGGGTCAGGGTGCGCCAGTGCCGGCGCGGCCACGCCTGGTCAGCGGTGCGGACCTCGGTCAGCGACTGGCCGAAGGAGTGGCGCACCGGAACGGTGAGCCGCACCGGGAGGCCGGAGGCGGGGCCGCGGACCTGGTTGCGGTGCTGCCGGCCGCGCTCGGAGAACTGGACGTGGTCGAGGGCCACGTACGCCTCCATTTCCAGGAGGCGGGAGAAGAAGCCGCACCAGGGTAGGTAGGCGGGCTGGTGGGCGGCGAGCACCGTGTACCGGGCGCCCATCAGTACGCCATCCGGTAGGCGGCGAACGACTCGGCCATGGGGAAGCCGAAGGCGCTGCCCTCGGCGGTGTCGCGTGCCGCGATGGCCTCGATGCTGCGCGGGTGCGGGGCGGTGTGCATCTGGCTGCGGTAGCAGCCGAGAGCCTTCTCCTTCGTCGTCCACACGGCACTGGTGTCGACCGCCACGGTGCGGGCCTGGCGGGCGTGTGCCCAGGCGGCGTCCTCCGGGCCGGCGTATCCGAGCACGATCCGTGGCCGCGGGCGCGTCAGGCCGGCGGGCCGGGCGGCGGCGCGACCGGCGTGGTGGACGGCCCGGTGGTCCTGGTGGAACGACCCGTCGGCCGGGATCAGCAGGGCGTGCGGGCGCAGGGCGGCGATCGACAGGGGCGCGCCGGCCTCGATCAGGTGGACGAGCTCGGTCTGGTGGGCGCCGGGGTTGCGGGCGGCGTCGTTGTCCGTCCAGATGATGTGGTGAGCGTGCACGCCCAGGACGGCGCAGGCCTGGGCGAGCTCGTCCCGGCGGGTGCCGGCGTCGGTGCCGGGCGTCGAGTGGCAGGCGACGGTGAGGACGTGGACCTCGACGCCGGCCTCGGTGAGGCGGGCGAGTGTGCCGCCCGCGCCGAGGGCCTCGTCGTCGGGTTGGGGTGCGACGACCAGGACGCGGTCGCCGCGGGTCAATCCGAGGGCCATGGTGGTGGCACTCCTTCTCTTTCCGTGGAAGGGGAACGGGGCGGCACCCCGTGGGGCGCGGCTGCACTACGGATACGGGCGGTGCGGCGGCTCAGCCTGCAGCGGTGGTGCGGGTGGCGGCGATCAGGGCCCGGACGATGCTTGCCGGGGCGTGCTCCGCAGTGCGGCGCGCAGCGCTGGCCGAGACGTCGTGGTAGCGGGCCTCGTCGTCGGTGAGCCGTCCGACTTCCTGCCACAGGGCCCCGTAGCCGCGCTCCAGCGCGACCATGACGCCGCCGTCGCCGACGAGATGGGGCAGGTTGCCGATCCCAAAGCCGACGACGGGCGTGCCCGTCGACATCGCCTCGGCGGCCGTGTTGCAGAACGTCTCCGGCTCGTAGGAGGCGATTATGGTGGCAGCCGCACCGGCGAAGAACGGCTGGACCTTCTCCCACGGCAGCGGGTCCAGGACCGTCACGACGTCGGGCCGCTCGGCGGCCGCGGCGCGCACCGCGGTGACGACCTCGTCCTGCATGCCGGGCCAGTACTCGAACCCCGCCCGGGCCAGCACGAGCTCGACGGGCCGCTGCCAGCCGTCCGGGATCGCGGACAGCAGCTCGGCCAGGCCCTTGAACGGCTCGGCGCGGGAGACGATCCGCACTGGTCCGTCCTGGCGAAGCCGCTCGCGGGTCAGAGCCGGGACAGGGACGGCGGCGGCCATCAGCGGGTTGGGGACGATCGTCCACCCGCTGGTGTCGTAGCCGTGGGCGCGGGCCTCCTCCACCATGTAGGGGCTGATCGGCAGGACCGCTCCTGCCGCGGCGATCGCCTGGTCGAAGAAGCTGTCGGCGCGGACCTTGTGGACCTGCAGGACGGTCGCCACGCCCGCCGGTGCGGCATCGAGGTAGCCGAGTCCGTACAGGGCGTCCACCCACACGACCAGGTCGACCCGATGGCGGGCGAGCAGGTCGCGCAGCTCGGCTCGGACCGGCTCGGGGTCCTTGAGGGCGGTGAGGATGCCGGGCTTCATGATCGGACGGGGCAGCGTGAGGGAGGCCAGGCGGACCATGTCGGGGTGGTCGGCGTCGCCGGGCTCTGCCGGGCCGCTGGTGACGATCAGCGGGGTGATGCCCAATTCGCGGCACCCGGCGGCGAGCGCGCCGACCGTCCGCTCATAGCCGGCGGGCTCGTTGGGCCCGTAGCTGAACAGGACGAACGCGATCGTGCGGACCGGACCGGGCCGGTCGCTGGTGGTGCTGGTCACGGTGCCTCCGGTGTGGTGAAGAGCCGGGTGGGAACGGGAAGCCGGGTGTGGCCGGGCGGCGGGGCCGCCTCCCACGGGAAGACCACCCAGTCGTCCACGCCGTACACCCACGTGTCGACGGGGAACGTGGTGCCGGCGTTACGGCACAGCGCGGCGGTGCGCAGTTGGGCCTGGGTGTTCCAGAGCAGCAGGTGGTGCATGGCGTGCAGGGTGGCGCCCGAGCCGCAGATGTCGTCGGTGACGAGCACCCGGTCGGCCCCGGCGACGGCCTTCAGCAGTGCCCCCTCGTCGAGGGTGACCCGGCCGCTCGCGGGCAGGGCGAGGTCGTCGCTGGTGTTGTGCCGGACGCTCACCTCGGCGACAGGCACCTGGAGCAGCTCGGCAACACGGCGCGCGAGCGGTACCCCTCCCCTCGCCAGGCCCACCACCACGTCCGGCCGGTAGGGGCGTTCGTGGTCGGCGACGAGGCCGGCAGCTGCGGCGAAGGCCTCTGCGGTCAGGTGCCACGTGACGCGTCCAGTGAAAACGCGTCCGGGATCCTGGGCCACCGTCACCAACCCCAGGCGTCGAGGACGCTGTCGACGGCCGCCCAGTGCCGCACCGGGTCGGTGACGGTGTGCACCATCGGCACTGGCGGGTGGCCAAGGAGCGCCAGGTAGGCGGGTTCCAGGAGCAGCAGCGCCTCGGATGCCGGGAACGCCTGGAGGTGCTCCGCGAGCTGGGCGCGGACCGCGCTCTGGAGAGCGGCGGCCCGTTCGGGGGTGAGGGGCTGGTCGTAGGGCAGGACCGGGTCCTCGGCCTTCAGCAGGCCGTGGCGGGCCGAGAGGATCAGCGTGCGCCGCCGCAGGTCGCCGCGCTCGGCCAGGCGCGCGCGCAGCGGGGGCACGCACCAGCCCTGGTAGAGGTCGAGTGCGGCCACGGGCCGCAGGGACCGGCTCTTGCGGGCGGAGCAGCCCACGACGACGAGCGCCGGCGCCCCGGGGCTACTTGCCACGTCGGTTCCCCCAGATCTCGATGTGCAGGCGCCCGCTGAGGTTCCAGCCGCGGTCGATCACGGGCTGTGCGAGCTCCTGCAGCCCGGCCCGGACGGCCTCCCTGTTCGTGCCCTCCGGCATCACCCACACCGGGTCCAGGCCGAACTCGGCCTCCAGGGCCTCGATCTCGTCCAGTTCCTCCAGTGCGGTCACCGCGAACTTGAAGCGGGCTCGCTCCAGGGCGGCGAACGCGCGGAGCGTCTCCGGAACGATCCGCCGCTCCTTAGCCACCCGGGCGCCGCTGAGCTTCGGTGAGACGTTCCAGTGCACGCCGGCCTCGACCAGACGCTGCGGCGGGGCCAGGGTGCCGTTGGTCTCGAACTCGACTGTGCGGCCGGCCTCGATCAGCCGCTCGGCCAGCGGCACGACGCCCGGCTGCAGCAGCGGCTCGCCGCCGGTGATCACGAGGATCGGCTCGGTCCCCTCCAACGCCCACGCGATGAGGTCGTCGACTGCCCACCAGGACGACTCCGCGGCCAGGTTGAACCGGCGGCTGTCCCAGGTCTCCGGGGTGTCGCACCAACCACACGCCAGATTGCAGCCGGAGCAGCGGATGAAGGCGGCGCGCCGGCCGGTCGACGGGCCCTCGCCCTGGACGGTGTCCCGGAACTTCTCCGTGATGCGCACCCGCAGCGGCAGCTTGGGGCGCGGATCGGTGAGCAGCGTCGTCACGACGCCTCCTGGCGGTACTCGGCCCAGGTGCTGTCCGTCTCGGACACCCGGACCGCGTACGGGCATCCGTCGGGCCCGGTGATGTTCTTGTCGGCGAGCCAGCCGGCCAGGTGCGCCGCGAGCAGTTCGGACGTCGGGTTGACGTCCAGGACCCGGTTGAGGACCTGGCGGTGCAGCGTCGACCGGATGTGGTCGATCAGGTCTCCCGGGATCGGCAGCAGGCCGCCCAGTGTGCCGGGAAGGGTGACGACGTACGCGTGGCCGTGGCGGCGCCCGCACTTGTGTCCGGCGGCGAGTCCCTCCAGCCAGTGAGTGGCCCGGAAGTGGACCGCGGCGGGTTCGGTCGGTGTGACGATGCGTCCGCTCAGAAGCCGCACACCTGCCAGCCGTCCGCGCGCCGCCTGCGGCAGGTAGGTGGAGGCACAGTCGAGCACATGCCGGCGGATGTCCTCGTCGCTCACATCCGTGAGGACGCCGCTGAGGTCGTGGTGGTCGAGAGTCCGGTCGATGTGCTCCTGCAACGCGGTGAGGTCGCCGAAGTCGGTGACGAATCCGGTGTCGGTGAGCTGGTCCGCCGACAGCAGGACCTCCGCTGTCAGAGAGTCGCCGTCCTCGACGCCGTCGACGGTCCGGGTGGCCTCGAAGCGCATGCGCTTGCCGATCGTGAACATTCCCACGGCCCTCACACCCCCGTCCGCGCGGTGGCGTACTCGGTCGGGTCGGCGACACCCGCCTGTTCGAAGGCCTCACGCCGCTCCGTGCAGGTACCGCAGGTGCCGCAGTGGACCTTGCCGCCCCTGTAGCAGGACCAGGTCAGAGCGAACGGGACTCCGAGGCGGTCCCCGGTCCGGACGATGTCGGCCTTGGTGAGGTTCAGGAACGGCGCGAGGACCTCGAATCCCGCCGGCAGGTGTCCCTCGTTCGCGACGGCGACCATCTGCCGGAACGCGTCGAGGAACCGGGGCCGGCAGTCCGGGTAGATCGGGTGGTCGCCGGTGTGGGCGCCGAACACCACGGCGTCGGCGCCCTGGCCGAGGGCGACCGCCACGGCGAGGTCGAGCATCAGCGCGTTGCGGTGCGGGACGACCGTGGCCCGCATCGTCTCGTCGGCGTAGTGCCCGTCCGGGACGTTTACGTCCGGGTCGGTCAGCGCGCTGCCCGTCAGCAGGGAACCGAGCGAGCGGAGGTCCACCACGTGGTGGGGCGCCTGCAGGCGGTCAGCGATGGCTTCGGCGTGGTCGAGCTCGGTGCGGTGCTGCTGCCCGTAGTCGACGGACAGAAGGGTGAGACGGCTGCCGCTGGCAGCCTGGAGGTAGGCAGCGGTGCTGGAATCGAGGCCGCCTGAGAGGACCACGGCGGCGTGACGGGGGACGGAAGGCGTCATCGTGCACCTCCTTGAGGAAGGGAGCGAAACATGGGCACTCGAACAGAACTGAGGGCAGGTCGGGAACGCGGCGTCTCGTTCGGCGCGGGCCAGGGCCCCATGGGTCCGTTCGGGAGCGAGTCGGCGAGCGCGTTGCGGAGGCCAAGCAGACACCGAATTGCAGAGCTACGGGAAGGCACTTTCAGGGGGCACTTTCGCCGCGCCGCGGACCCGGTACCCGGCATGTGGCGGCAGAGGACCGGTGTGCGCTGGTCACCTTGTCCGGATCCCCAGTTCACCGACACATTCCGGTCGGCCGACGAACTCCTCGGCGGCGGACACGGCCTCGCCGTCAGCGAGGTGTTCCTGAGCGATGTCGTCGCGCCGACCCAGCAGGACACGCAGCCTGGGCCATGCGCGCCCTCACCCACCAGGCACTCGACCTCGGCCACCCGATAGGCACCATCGACCTGGCCGAGGCCGCGCTCGCCCGGGCCCGCGGACGGATCGACAGGCGCACCGAATCACTCCTGCTCATCACCGCCGCACGCGCCCACGGCGCGAGCGGCGACCCCGACACCGCGGCAGCCCAGGACGCCGCCCACACCAGCACCGACAACCTGCCCGCCTACGCGGCCGCCGCCGGCCCCACCACCGCTGTCGTCGCCTCCCACACCGGCCGGACCCTGACCGAGATGGGCGACCACGCCGCCGCAGAGCGGCACTACCGCGCTACCCTGACCGAACGCACCGAAACCGTCTACCGGCGCGGCCGCGCCCTCACCTTCGCCAACCTCGGCCGGGCCGTCGCCGCCCAGAACCGGCACGAAGAAGCCGTCCAGCTGCTGGGCCGTAGCGTCGACTTGATGGATTGCCTCGCCTCGCACCGGGCCCACCACGAAATCGCCCGGATCCGCCCGCTCCTGGCGATGTATGCCAGGCGCGGAATCCGCGGAGCGGCCGACCTCGCGCACCGCGCCGCCCAGCTGACCGTCGCGTGAACAACCTGAGGATCAGCCTGTGGACGGCAGTTCCGTCCTCACCCGGTGGACCAGGTCACGGACTGCGGGCTCGTCCTTCCACCGGCCGAGCCGGTCGGTCACGTCGTACAGATAGGTGTGCGCCCGGGGTGAGCGCACCCCTTTGAGGATGTCCACCGACCGATGGCCGTCCGTGAGCGCCGGCTCGAGGTTGCCGTCGATGAGGTGGGCGCTGGCCAGGACAGCGGCCCTGATGCCGACCGCCCGCGTGTAGCGGCCCACCGGCATCCCGCCGGCTTGCTGGGCCCAGACCATGGCAGGCCGTGTCAGCCCGAGATCCCGAAAGATCTCCACGCTGTCGGTCGCCAGACGCTCGACGGTCATGTACGCGATCCATTCGGGGTCGTGCGTGCCGGGCCGGATCCCCGACAGCAGCCGCTCGCACAGGGCCAGCGCCCCACCCGCGCCCGCCCCGTCGCCCTGCCTGGCCAGCGCCCTGGCCTCGGCGAGCTTGCAGAACGCCAGCACCCTCGGGGCCGCTCGTCCCTGGCCACGCTCGTACGCTGCGGATGCCATCTCCGCGGCCTGCGCACACCGGCCAGCCAGGAACGTCGCCAGCGACATGGTGGCGAGGACATAGCACCCCAGCTCCACGTCACCGGCGGCCCGTGCAAGACGCAGCGCCTGGATCAGCAGCCGGTCGGCAGCGGCCCGGTCCCCGCCGTCCATCGCCGCCCAGCCCACCACCCGTGAGAGCTCGGCCAGCCCACCGTACAGGCCCTGACCCGTGGCCGCCGTGTACGTTCCCTTGAGCAGTGGGCCCGCGTCACGCAGACAGGCCATGGCCTGACTCGAGCGCCAGCTCCCGCCTCCGTAGCGCGAGTCCAGGACCTGCGCCTCGGCCGCGGCCGTCCACAACCGGTCGACGTCGGTCTGCCCGACGCGATTCGCCCCGGTATGGACGGCCGACTCGTCGGCCGGCTTGGCCAGCCAGCGCATCACCGGTGTCGAGAACGCCGCAGCGCCCGTCAGGTGGAAGAGGTCACGGCGGTCCACGGTGCTCCAGCAGGTCACGGCGCCCTCAAGCGCGGCTCGGCGGTCTTGGGGGAAATCCAATCCGACGTCCGGCCCCACAGTCTTGGGGACGCCCCATCCGGCATCCTCACGAGTGACGGCGTGGCCAAGTTGCTCGCCGAGCACCTTGACGATCCGAAGCTGAATCTCCTCTCCCCGGGGAGTCGCACCCGCGATCCACTTCGCGACGTGGGTGTGGGTGTATGCCGTCTGCCGTCCGGTGGCCGGGGCCAGGGCGTTGACCCGCCGGGCCAGCTCCCTGTGCGGCACCGTCGATCTCGCGATGAGCGCGCCGAGCCTGGTGTTCGGTGCGGCTGGCCGGGACGTCATGACACGCCTGCCCGACCGTGCCGCGGCAGAGGAACGCGTCCCTTCGCCCTCGCAACCCGCCAGGCGCCCGCAGCCGTCCGCCACGACTGGCTCGACGATCCTGCGCCCGCACGTTCGGACATCCCCGTAGATAGGCCCCGGCGACGTCCAGACCCGTCCGCAAGGGCGCGCGGCCGCCGACTCCTGGCGCGTGCCAACGACATCGCGGATGCGGACATCAGACCATGGACGGCCATCCGGACCGGGCTGGCGTCCGGGTGCCAGGCGACCAGCACGCACCACAGTGCCCCGGCCGGCCATGCCTCCTCGACGGCGGGCAGCGCCCTGCACCACCCGATCCCTTCGGGCAGCACACGTCCTCCCCGCCGGTAGTACTCGCCGAGCCCGAGCGGGCGCAGACGGTGGTTGACCAGTGCGGCGGCGCGGCCCGGGTCGGCCGGGTCGAAGACGGGCAGGTTGCCGGTCACGGTCGCCGCCCTCCGATCCCGCCGCACGACGGCGTACCGGGGTCACCACCGGACGCGACGTCCGCCGGTGCGCCCTGGACAGGTATGCGGATCACGGCGCCGAACTCGACGACACCGGTACGACCGTCGTGCAGCGGGACCAGCTCACCGCCGCCCGGCCCGGGGTCCGGCTGCCAGCGGATGACCGGGCCCGGCGGCGGCCCCAGGAGCAGATGGGGCTCGAACGCCGCGGAGACCTCCCCGGTGCTGCGCACCGTGCCGGACGTGCCGTGGGTACGCTCGTACAGGCAGTCGTTGACGGCCCAGCGAATGTCGACGCTGTCGGCCGCCCACTGGGATACGGCGAACAGGCTGCCCGGAGCCAGCCGATCGGCCAAGGCGAAAGCGAGTTCACCGAGGCTGGCCAGCGGTGCGGTGTGCGCGGCGGCGACCAGCAACAGGCACAGGGGCTGGGACAGATCGATGTGCTCGCGCACTGTGGGGTGGTCGAGCACCACGGTGCTCAGGCAGGGAGCCTCGACGGTGACGGTGCTGGTGTCGGTCTCGAGCAACGCACGGCCGTAGCCGGCGGTGAGCGGGTCACCCTCGACGTGAACCACCTGGGCCCGGGCACCGGCCCGTCGGGCGACATCGGCGAGTGCCGGCTCGCGGGGCGTACCGCAACCGAGGTCGAGAATCTGCCCGATCCCGAGGGCGACCGCACTGCGCACCACGGCCACTTTGAAGAGGTGGGCGTCGCGGGCGGCGGCGCCGAACCCGTCCGCCAAAGCGTCCAACTCCAGGGCGGCGGGCAGGTTGCGGCGCATGTTGTGGCAGCTGCCGCCGGCGAGGTGGTCCGCCATGCCCTGAACGGTCGCGTGCGGGAACAGCCACGAGGACGCCTCCCGCGTCCATGTGCGGGTCACCACGTCGTGCCGCTGTACCTGGCCGGACCTGTAGCGGCACGGTGGGCTGGCACGGCAGGTCGGGTGAGCGGATTCGCCAGGTGGCCGCCGGACGCTCCGTCGACGGCCCGGCTGCACGGGGAGATGTGAGGACTCGGAATGGAGGCTCCAGTTGAGTCGGCGCGGGTAGTGGGCGATGCCGGGTGCCCGCCGTGGACGGTCAGTGGCGGATCGGGACGATCGGCCGGTTCATCACGTCCCACAGCCCCGGGAGCAGCCAGCGGGTCACCTGCGGCAGGTGGTCGGAGATCCGCTGCACCTCCTTGCCGGCGAGGATCGTGGCGTCGTGCAGGGCGGGGAGGAGCTCGGTCGTCGCGTAGGTGCGGTCGATCGGGCCGGCTCCGCCGGGTGGGAGGTGATGGTCGGGGACGCGTTGGCGGGTCTTGTCGGCGCCGTGGCCGGTGGTGGCTCGGTCCGCGCCGTCGCGTCCGAGGACGGTCGCCGTGTGGCGGCCGACATCTGTCATCCCGCCGTAGGTGAGCAGCCGGTCCGCGTGGTCGTCGGGGCGGAAGGTGCCGTCGGGTTGCAGGAGGGACCGGTTTTGCGCGAAGGCCCGGTCGGCGACCTCGTCGAGGTTTGTCGGGCAGCCCCACACCGGCCAGGAGTTCCAGTCCCCCTGGACGAGCGCCAGCCAGCCGTCCTTGTCGAGTTCGCTGAGGAAGCGGGCCTGGTGCTCGCGCAGCGCCGGGTCGCTGTAGCTCGCGTGGCAGCTCGCGACGAACAGTGGCCGAAAGCTGGCCTGGCCGGTGTCGGGGTGGAGCATCCGCAGCAGTGCGACGGCGGGGTTGTGCCGGATGCCGCTCGGGTACTGCGTCCAGGCCGGGTCGGCCCGGAAGAGCGCCGGGTTGTAGAACAGCGCGGTCTCGGATCCGGGGCGCTCGTTCGGGGGCGAGGCAACGTATGTCAGGGCGAGGCGTCCGGCGACCTCCTGGCCCTGGCCGGGGCCCAGTTCCTGGAGGGTCAGTAGGTCCGGGCCACGGCCGGTGTGTTCGGCCCGGTCCTCCAGCAGGGCGAGCGCGTCCGCCAGGCGCTGGCCGTGCTGGATGTTCCAGCCCACATGCTCGATGACGGTATCGGGATCCGGGGTGCGGTCTTCGGCGGACGGCGGCCAGGTGCTCATGTGCGGGTGTCTCCTTGCCGGGAAGAGTTGACGGGGGCCGGCTGTACTGGTCCGCGGACGGCGGGGCCGGTGGTGCGGTTGTCGGCAACCGGTCGTGGCGGGCGGGCCGAACGAGGAAGGCAGCCCTACGGTGGTGGGGGTCGAAGCGCCTGCCGACGGCCGTGACCGGATCAGGCGCCCGCAGCCCCATCGGGTGGGGTCGCGGGCGTGATCGAAGTGCTACGGCCACCCGGCTCGCTGGTCAGCGCGGGTCGGGTCTGCCAATTCCAGGGGTAGCTCAGGGGCCGCATCGCGTGGGCGCGCAGGCACTCCATCCGGTAGCCGGCCTCGACGGCCCACGCACGGTCGTGAGCCGCGGCTTCCAGGGCGATGAGGACACCGATGGCGGCTCGGAACTGGACCAGGACCCGGTAGGGCGCGCCTTGTCGAAGGGTTGTCACGTCGGCGCCGTAGGAGGAGCAGAAGCGCTGGTAGTCGTCCGGGTCCTCCCCGAAGCCGTGCCACCTCCACGCCTGGAAGGCGAGGTCGTAGGCCGCTGGTCCCCTGGCGACATTCTCGAAGTCGATCAGCGCCGGGCCGGCCGGTGACGCGATGGTGTTGAACGTGTTGAGGTCACCGTGCAGGAGCACATCGCTGCCGCAGGGCGTCGTCCGCAACTGCTCCGCGGCCGCGGTCACGTATTCACGCAGCCAGCACCGGTCCGCGCTGGCCAGCACGTTCTCGGGTACGCGGCCGATTCGGGCCAGCGGATCTGTCGCGGGGTCGAGCGCGGGAAGGGCCAGGTGGGTGGGCAGTGGCAGAGCGTGGAGCGCGGCCAGCAGGCGGCCGAGCTGGTCTGGGGAGACGGGCCCGCCGTCTCCGAGGTCTTCGGCGAAGGTGACGAAGAGTCCCGTCGTCGTCGCGAGCGGCCGGCCGCCGCCCGCCGGTCGGGCGGTCATCACGTCGTTGCGTCGTAGCCAGGTGGCGACGTCCACTTGGCGGTGGACCGCCTCCCAGCTGGTGCCCGGCTCATGGATTTTGGCGATGACCGAGCTCGCGGCGGTGGCGTGCGACAGGCGCACGACCCAGTTCCGGTGGGCGTACAGGAGGCGACCACCATCGGTGCCGAACCCCACGGCGGCGGCCGCCTGCCGAAGTGCTTCCCGGGCCTGGGAGCTCAAGGTCGCGTCGCGTCCGGTCACTCGGCGTAGGGCCTGGGCTGGATCTGGTGCGAGGTCGAGCACGCCACGCGGGTGACGGCTATCCAGTGCGTTCACGGGATGGATCTCCTCTGACAAGGGTGTGCTTGGTGGACGGTGAAGCGTGCCGACCAGCGACGGCGGGAGGGTGAGGTCGCCGATGGGGGACGGTTGTGAGGGAGCGTGGTCCCAGTCATGGCGTCGGCGGGGTGCCGGTTGGCGTGGTCAGAGCGGGTCGGCGCGGTGGTCGCCGGTTTGGACGGCCCCGTCGGCTGGAGGGGCGCCAGTGTCCGGGGCGATCAGGCCCAGACGGACGAGGGTCTCCGTCTGGTGGGGAGGCAGTTTCCCGGCGCGCAGGATCTTCAGCTGTCGCTGGCGCCAGTGCCCGAGCTTCAGGTTGTCGGGCGTGACATGGTCCTTGGGGACCACTGTGGTTCCGAAATCCCGGGCGAACGTAGCCCAGGCCTGTGCGTGGCGCGACCACCGCGCCTCGAGCAGTGGACGACGTTCGAACCCCAGCGCGGTCAGCTGTGCCTGCCGCCCTTCGGGGAGCGTGTCCCACTCGTCCCCGCGATATCGGAAGGCCTTGCGGCCGGGACGGCGCCCGGCGGCGTTGACGTGGTCGATGGGGATATCGAGGTGGCCGAACTCCTTCCGGTAGGCGGTGAGGTCGGCGATGAAGGTGTCCCAGGTCGCGTCGAGCGTGTTCTGGGTGAACCCGAGCGCGGTCAGCTGGGCCCGCTGCTCATCACTGAGCCGGTCGAACGTCTCGCGGCGGGAACCGAGCTGCACTCCGAGACGGCGCCCCTCGGCGGTGACGTAGTCCCGCTTGACGTCGACAGTGCCGAACTGCTCCCGGTAGGCGGTGAGGTCGGCGATGAAGGTATTCCAGGCCGCGTCGAGCATGTTCTGGGTGAACCCGAGCGCGGTCAGCCGGGCCCGCTGCTCATCACTGAGCCGGTCGAACTTGAGGCGGGCTCTGCGGACCTGCGCGCCGAGTCGTCGTCCGGCGTCGTTGACGTGGTCGCCGCGTACGTCTACGTGGCCGAACTGCTCCCGGTGGGCGGTGAGGTCGGCGATGAACGTGTCCCAGATCGTGCTGGCGAGCCGCTCGGTCATCCCCATGGCCTCCAGGGCCTGCCGCAGGTCCGGTGCCAGCCGGTCCGCGGTGAATGCCTCCTGGGTGGCGTGCCACCATGACCCGAAGGGCAGTCCCTCGGGGGTGCGCCAGTGTCGGGGAACATCGGACAGGGAGCCGCCCTCGCTGAGGAAGCGATCGGCGGCGCCCAGGTACTCGTGCCAGGGGGCGGAGGTTTCGCGGACGACCCGCACGCTGATCGCCCGGGCGAAGCTCTCGGGGACGCGAGTGCCGGTAAGGGTAAGCCAGTCGGGCTGTTCGAGGCGGGGCGTGAGGGTGCCCTGGGCGCCGAGTGTGCGGCGGGCGTCCGCAGTGTAGGCGGCGAGCGTGTCGTCGGTTGCCGCCATCGCGCGCGCGGCGCTGAAGACGGTCTCGAATCCGGAGCCGTCGGGGGCGTCCGGGTTGGCGGGGACGAACACGGTCGCCGTCTTGAACCGGCCGGGCTGCTGCCGGACCGCCCGGCCGACGATCTGTGCCGTGTCGATCACACTGCGCGGCGCCAGGATGGCGACGGCGTCGATGTCCGGGATGTTGACCCCCTCGCTGAGGAGTTTGGAGTTGGACACGACGACGAGCCCGTGGTGCGGCTGCGAGAGCCGGCCGAGAATGGAGTCCCGGACTGCCGGACTGTGATCGCCGTGGACATGTCCGGCCCACAGGCTGGAGGGCCGCTCGTGCGGTTCGAGGTGCCGCAGGGCCAACGGCAGGGTCCGGGAGAAGACACGCGCGTCAGCGACGGTGCGGTGGAAGGTGACCATGCGCCGGGAGCCGTACTCATGCGCGGCCCGCAGCAGGGCGATCTGGGTGGCGAGGGTCTGCGCCGATATGGGCGCGCCGCCGGTCTCGTAGTACACGGGCGCGCCGGTGGCGGCCACCACCGACTCGATGTCCGCGTCGGCCACCAGCGGGACCACCATCCGGAACTGAGCCACGAGGCCCCGCCTGCGGGCCGAGCCGTAGGGGAGGCGGTAGGCGGCCCGTCCGACGCGTTTCTCGTCGTCCATGCTGATGACGTCGTCGCCACCGAGGAGCACCTTGGGTGTCGCGGTCATGCTCAGCCGGTACCGGGCTGGCAGGCGGACCTCGTCGTGCACGGCGGACCACGACCTGTCGGCGGATCCGGCGGTGCGGTGCGCCTCGTCGAACAGGGCGAGTGCCATCGGCGGCGGGGAGTGGCGACGGTAGGCGGAGAGCAGCACGTCCAGGCTCTGGTAGGTGCACAGCACCGTGGTCCGCTCACCGCGAAGGAGGCCGGCCAGGACATCGGGTTCGCTGGTGACAGCGGCCTCCCAGCCGCGCAGCCGGTTGCGGTACGTGGCCACGATGCCGGGCTTCGAACAGACCGCCACGATCCGCCCGAGAGCCGGCCGCCCAAGCGCGTGCGCCCAGGCCGCGACAGTCTGGTCGAGCAGGCGCAGCGTGGGGACCGTGATCAGGACCGGGCCGGGAACGTGCTGCGTCAGCTGGTAGGCGACCTCCGCGCCCACGCGGGTCTTGCCGGTTCCGCACGCCATGTCCAGCAGGGCCCGGTCCGCGCTCCGCAGCTCGGCGAGGACGCCGTCGACGGCCTCTCGCTGATGGGGCCACAGCGCCGACGCCGGTTCGGGGGCGGTGTCGGTCACCGGATCATCCCGCCGGCCGGGACCTCGACGACCGGCTTCCGTGCCTGCGGTGCGCGGAGGGCCGTGATGCCGTCCACGGTCACGGCGGCCAGCTCGCGCGGGCGCACGTCACCGCGGCGAAGGCCGAGCACCTGTTCAAGGGGTGCCAGCGGTCGGATGAGGGCGGGTGTGGACGGCTCGGCGGCCGGCGGCTTCGGGTGGGTCGGGCGGGCGCTGGTATCGCGGTGTCCGACCATGTCGGCGCCCGCCGGTCGGGTTCGCACGGTGGTGACGCGGCCGCGGGCGGGCGTGGGCGGCAGGTATGCCAGGTCCGCGGGAAGCGGAGGGTCGCCCGGCAGACGGGTGGGCTTGGTGGCCGGGTCGTGGTGCGGCGGGGTCGGGCCCGAGGGGTGGATCAGCCTGCCGTGGATCTCGACCGGGTCGGCGAGAGCGGCCGGCGGGGGTGGAAGGGGGATGTTCAACGTGATGCTCCGGGTGTGCGGGATTCTGTGCGGTCGGTGCTTCGGAGGGACTGGCGGCTACCAGGTCATGCCGTTCGTGGGGACGGGCGTGACGGGCTGACGCAGGAGGCCTGTGGCGATGCGGGCGGTCTCCAGGGCGTCGCGCAGCTCGGCCGGGGTGATGCTGTTCTCGCACAGCTCGACGGCCTGTTCGGGCGTGGTGAGAAGGCGGACGACGGTGGGTTCGCAGGGGCCCGCGATCAGGGGTCCCAGCCGCGGCACGGTGGCGACCAGGCGTGCCTCGGTTCCGCTGTGGCCGATCAGGACGGCGCCGCGCGGGCGGACGCCGACGGTGGCGGCGCAGATGCGGGCGAGCGCGTGTTCGAGGGCGTCGGTGTCGCCCGGGGTGAGGGGCCCGCCGGGCAGGCGGGTTCGGCCGGTCGCCGGGTCGTGGTGGACGACGACGAGCCCGCAGGTGAGGGTCAGCCAGGCCGCCACGCTGGTGGCGGGGCCGTCGTGCCGGCGGCCGACGGGTGTCCACGGCTCGGGGGCGGTGGCGGTTCGGGGCAGGACGCGGTGGGTGTCGAGCGCACCCGGGGTGCGGGGCCGGCCGTGTTCCAGTTCGGCGGTGCGGCCCTCGACGCGGGCGCGCAGGACGGCGAGGACGCGCTGCGCGTCGGCGGGCGCCCGGGTGATGAGGTCGGCGGGGGTGAGCAGTCGTGGTGTGCCGCGCCTGGTGTGGTCGGCGGTCAGCGTCGCGGTCTGGGCCGCGGTCAGGGGCGGGTGGTCGTAGGTGTAGGTCGGTCCGGTGCCGGGTGCCCAGTCGACGGCGAGGAGGCGTCCCGGGGTCAGGAGCGTGAGCGCGGTCGCGGTCTCGGCGTGGCGCCGGGCGGCGGCGGGTGGCGTCTCGTGGGGCATGAGCGGGCCGCCCGGCAGCTGGGAATCGCCCGGTCCCGAGCCCGCGGTGATCAGGACGCGGCCGTGGCCGTCGGTCAGCAGCACTTCCGCGCGGGCGGCTCTGGTGGTGTCGGTGGCCGCCGGGGGCCGGGAAGCCGGGGCGGACGGGGCGAGGGGGCTGCTGGACACGCTGGCTCTCCGGGCGTCGTGGTGTACGGGGGTGGTCAGGGCGGGGAGGTGAGGTCGGATCGCGCTGAGGGGGACGGCCCCGGTGGTGACGGCGGCGTAGCCGGCGTGGGCCGCGGTGGTGACGCCCAGGGCGCGGGCCGTCTCGCGGCACAGGCCGATCGCGGACGCCTCGTGGATACCGAGCCGGTCGGCGATCCACTCCGTCGACAGGCCCCCGACCATGAGGGCGAGTGCCTGGCGGCGGCGGGCGGTCAGGGTCGCCGGCACCGGGGCCGCGAGGCCGATCTGCTCGGCGGTCAGCAGACGGTGCAGGGCGGTGAGCGCGCCGGCCTGGGCGAGGGTGGACGCGCCGAGGAGGCAGCACGCCCGATCCACCGCGCCGACCACGTCCGACGCGGCCAGGCCGGTGCGGCGCAGGCGGTCCGCGCGTGTGCCGGGTAGCAGCGCGAATCGCAGCACGGCCAGGCCCGAAGCATCGAGCAAGGGTGTCGGCGGGAGGGAGAAGGCGGCGGGGGCCACGGTGGTGTGGGCGGTCAAGGTCACGGTTGCCTCCGGGCCACCGGACCGGGCGGGCCGGGCGGGGCGTCGGCGCCGACCGGGGTGGTGCGGGTGCCGGTCGTGTGGTTCGCGCCGTAGGGGCGGTGACGGGCGATCGCGTCGAACACCGCGCCGCGGGGCGGGCCGACGGGCCGGTCCGAGGACCGGTCGCGGCGAGGCGCTCTGACGACGCCCGGTCCCCCGACGGGTTCGGCGCCGCGCGGCAGGGATGCGGACTGGAACGGGGGGCGCGCGGCCGGCCCCACCCTCCGTCGAGAACCTCGCCCATCGCCACGTCGACCTGCCGGGCCAGGTGGGGGGTCCTGACTGGTCGGCTGACACACCGCGAGATGGCGTCCGGCCGGCAGCGGTCGGGCCAACGCGGACGCGAGGACGGCGGCCGCCGGGGCCGGGACGGCGTCAGGGGAGCCGCACAGCACCGCCACCGGCCGGCTCCGGCCAAGGAGCGCGGTCACGGCCGGGCCGCCGGCGCTGTGGTGTCGGTGTGGCGGCGCTGGCCGGGCAGCCGGACCGCGTTCCGGTCCGGGTCGACGGCCGCGGCGTCCGGCTGGGCGGACAGGTAGGCCCCGCCGCAGGCGGTCAGCCGCAGCGCGGTGTCGATCAGCGGGACGTGGCTGAAG
>NZ_JBHYYB010000074.1:0-45073 GCF_042752535.1 Kitasatospora sp. NPDC059327
GGGGCCGCCGCGCGGGCCGGGCGGCCCCGCGCGCCCCCCCCCCCGCCCGGGGGGGGGGGGGCGGCCCCCCGCCGCCGGGGCGCCCCCCCCCCGCCGCCGCGTCCGCTCAGCCGGCGGCCGGGTGGCCGCAACGGAACAGCGGGTCGCGGGTGTCGAAGGCGACGTCCTCGCGGGCCGCGTCGACGGCGGCGTCCGAGCGGGGCAGGTCGAACGGCAGCACCCCGGTCATCGGGGCGCGGCCGAGCACGGCGTCCAGGACGAGGTCGTCCTGGACGCCGAACTCGCCGACCAGCAGGGCGGCGTGGGGCGCGAGCGGGGTGAGGACGGCGGGCCGGTCGAGGTGCACCACGAAGGCGGTGGGCACGACGGCGGCCACGGCCCGCAGCCGTGCCACCTCCTGGGGCGGGTACTCCAACGAGCCGCTGTGGAAGAACCGCTCCAGGAACCCGTCACGCTCCTCGTGGGGCGCGGCGATGCGCAGCACGGCGAGATCGGCGTCCTCGGGCCGGTCGACGACGGTGCCGCGGCGGGCGGCGACGGCCGGGTCGACGCCCTCGACGTAGAGCCGGGTACCGGTCCGCGGCGTTCCGGCGATGGGCACCAGGGAGCGGGCCTGGACCCGGCGGCCGAGCTCGCGTCCGGCCGGGGCGCCGACCAGTTCGGCGGCGGCCTCCGGGTCGACGTAGGGGTCGTCGAACAAGCCGAGGCGGAACTTGTCGCGCAGGATCCGGCGGGCGGACTCGTCGATCCGGGCTTCGCTCACCGCGCCGGAGCGGACGGCGGTCAGGACCAGTTCGGGATCGGTCTCGCCGCCGAGCTGGTCGGCGCCGGCGTCCAGGGTGAGCGCCACCTGCTCGGCGACGGACAATTCCTCGACGCCCCAGTGCCGTGGCGGGAGGCAGGCCAGGCCGGGGACGTCCATACCGGTGATGGCGTTGAAGTCGGTGCAGACGACGCCGTCGAAGCCGTACCTCCCGCGCAGCAGACCGGTGATGACGTCACGGTTGAAGTTGGCGCCGACCTCGGCCAGTCCGGTGCCGGAGGGGATCGCGTAGGCGGGCATGATCTGGGCGGTGCCGGCCTCGAACGCGGCCTCGAAGGGGCGCAGGTGCTGCTCGAAGGCGCCGCCGGGGTAGACCAGCCGGCGTCCGGCCGCGAAGTGCGAGTCCTCGCCCTTGGACTGCGGTCCGCCGCCGGGGAAGTGCTTGGTCATGCAGGCGACGCTGTCCGGGCCGATCCGCTCGCCCTGGAGGCCGGCGATGTAGGCGGCGATCATGCGGGAGGCGCGGTCGGCGTCCTCGCCGAAGGTGCCGTTGATCCGGGCCCAGCGCGGTTCGGTGGCGAGGTCGGCCATCGGGTGGATGGCGAGCCGGATGCCGACGGCGCGCAGTTCGCGGCCGATCAGCGCGGCGTACTCCCGGACCAGGGCCGGGTCGTCGGTGGCGGCGAGGCCGATCGGCTCGGGGCCGAGGCTGAAGCCGCCGCCGGCGGCGGCGGTGAGCGGGTTGGCGGAGGTGCCGTGCCGGGGGTCCGAGGCGAGGGTGACCGGGATGCCGAGGCGTTCGGCGGCGGCGAGGTCCTGGACGTGGTTGTTCCAGAGCGCCATCGAGCGGGCGTCCGGTACGGCCATCACGGCGAAGGCGGTGAGGCCGTGTTCGGTGATGAGGTGGGCGCCGGTCGGGAAGGGGCCGGTCTGGCCGTCCGGGCCGCCGGGGAGCATCCGGCCGTGCAGCATCAGCGCGGCCTTCTCGGTGAGGGTCATCCGGCCGAGCAGGTCCTCGACCCGCTCCTCGACGGGCAGCCGCCGGTCCTCGTAGGGCTCCATGGTGCCGTTGTGGTTGAGGTCGCGGAACGGCGTGCCGTCGGTGTGGCGCAGCAGCGTCAGCATGCGACGGCCTCCGGGGCGGCCTTGGCGCGGAAGGCGTCCAGCGTGGCGTCGGTGACGCCGCAGGCGGCGAGGAAGGCGGCCGAGCCGCCGTGCCGGGTGCGGACCAGGTCGAGGAAGACGGCCATCGCCTCGGCCGGGGCGGCCAGCAGCGGGGCCGGGACGGCGTCGCGGGCGGCGGTGTCGTTGAGTGTGACCCGGTGGCGCACGGCGAGGCCGGCCCAGATCTGCGGGAGCGCCTCGGTGGTGCGGTGGTAGTCGGCGACGATCTCCTCGGTGGGCACGCCGAGGACGTCCAGCAGCAGGGCGGTGAGCAGGCCGGTGCGGTCCTTGCCGGCGGCGCAGTGCAGCAGGACGCCGCCGGGGCGGGCGACGGCCGCCACGGCGGTGGCGACGGCCTCGGGCGCGGCCTCGGCCATCCGCAGGTAGAAGGCGCCGAGGTCGGCGGAGGTCGTCATGGCCCGCATGGCCGCGGTGAGCGCGTCGGTGGTGGGGTCGATCCGGGCGGCGACGACGGTCACCCCGTCGGCCTCGACGGCCGCCCAGTCGGCCGGGTCGCACTCGGCGGCGCCGCGCAGGTCCACGATGGTGCGGATCTCGGCGGCGCGCAGCTGCTCGACGGTGGCCCCGTCGGCGGCGGGGAAGGGCTGGGCGGAGCGGAAGAGCAGACCGGAGCGGATCAGCCGGCCGTCCGGGTCGGTGAGCCGGGCGGGGTCGCGGAAGTTGACGAGGGACATGCGGGGGCCTTTCGGAGGTACGGAACAGCGACGTGTGAAGGGGGATCGGGGTACGGCGGGGCGGGGCCGGTCACCGTTCGGGCAGGGGGGACCGGCCGCGCACCCGGTGGGGCGCGGTGGGGAGGTCGGCGGGCGGGCCCGGTTCGGCGGCCGGTCAGCGGGTGGGGCGCAGGACGTCCTGGTAGGCGGCGGCCCAGGCGGCCATCCCACCGGTGTCGGAGCCGCTGAGGAGGTGGCGGCGGATCATGCCGGCGAGCACCGCGCCGAACGCGGCCGGCCGCAGGTCGGTGTCCGGATCGACGCCGAGGCGCTCGGCGGCGGACCCGGCGGCCCGCTCACCGAGGGTGTCGACCAGGACGAGGGCGAAGTCGCGGACCGACTTGATCTCCAGGGCCCGGCGGCGCAGCGCCCGGCGCCGGGTGGTGTGCTCGGCGGGCTCCTCCATCCGCCCGTCGGTCGCGGTGACGGCGTGTTCGAACGCCTCCCAGAGGCCGAGGTCGCCGGGGGCGGCCGCGAACGCGTCGAGGACGGTCTGGCCGAAGTCCCAGCCGAAGAGCAGGGCTTCCTTGGTGGCGTAGTAGCGGAAGAACGTGCGGTGGGCGACGTCGGCGCGGCGGCAGATCTGGTCCACCGTGGTGCGCTCGAAGCCCTGTTCCTCGAAGAGGTCCAGTGCGGCGGTGCGGATGCTCTCGCGGGTGCGGGCCTTCTTGCGGTCCCGCATGCCCAGCTCTGCCCCGGTGTCCGTCTCCTGCGCCCGCATCGGTGTCCCGCTCCTCGTCGTCCGCCCGTCGCCGGGTGTCGCTGTGACGGTGCTTCGCGCACTGCCGCCACCCGTACCGAATCACGACCGACGCGGCCCGCTCAAGGCGCGTGCCAACTCTTCGGTAGCTGGCCACACGAAGTTAACACAACTGCCTTTTGGCAGTACTGCCAGATCAGAAATGGTGTCGGCGGCGGCAGTCCCCGGTGCTGGCGCCACATCCCCCCGTGAACCGAGAAATCCGAGGAACCATGAAGCGGCACAAGCACGTTGTGGCATCGGCGGCCTGCGCACTGGCCATCACCCTCACCGCCGGCGCCTGCACGGCGTCCGACGACGCGGTGTCCGGCGAGGGCTCCGCGAAGGCCGCGGCGAACGACGGCGCGGCGGTCGACGGCGGCACCCTGAGGATCGGCCTGGACCGTCCGTTCGCCAAGCTCGACCCGGCCGACGGCGTCCTCACCTCGATGCCGATGATGATCCTGGCCAACGCGCTGTTCGACCCGCTGATGGTCAACGGCGACCACGGCGCCCTCCAGCCCTACCTGGCGAAGTCCTTCACCCCGAACGCCGACGCCACCGCCTGGACCCTCGACCTGCGCGAGGGCGTGGCCTTCGGCGACGGCAAGCCGCTCGACGGCCAGGCCGTGGTCGACCACGTCACCCGGCTCGCCAAGCCGGAGAGCAAGTGCTCCTGCGCCGCCGACGCCGCCGCGATCGGTGCCATGGCGGTCAACTCGCCGACCTCCGTCACCTTCACCCTCAAGGCGCCCGACGCCGCCTTCCCCGGCCTCTTCACCCGCGCGCTCGGCTACGTCTCCGAGCCGCCCGCCGGCGACGCCCCGGCCGTCGGCTCCGGCCCGTACACCGTGGAGAGCGTGCAGCCCGGAGTCTCCGTCACCCTCACCCGCAACCCCGCCTACTGGGGCACCAAGGGCCACGCCGACAAGCTGGTCTACCGGGTGCTGCCGGACTCCGACAGCCGCTACCAGTCGCTGCGCTCCGGCGACGCCGACCTGATCTGGACGGAGACCCCCGCCCAGTACAAGCAGGCCGGCGGCGACGGACTGCGCGCCGCCACCGGGCCCGGCTCCACCTCCACCGTCGTGATCAATACCCGGGTCGCGCCCTTCGACGACCCGCGGGTCCGCCGCGCCCTCCAGTACGCGATCGACCGCGAGGCCGTCGAGAAGGTGGTGCACCTCGGCCAGGGCCGGGTCTCGGACGGCCCGATCGGCTCCGCCTCCCCCTACCGGGGCACCGCGGCCCCGGCGTACCCCGCCCGCGACCCGGCCAAGGCGCGGGAACTGCTCGCCGAGGCCGGCCACCCGGACCTCTCCTTCGAGTACCTGGTCGACAACCGGCCCGAGGGCCAGCAGCGCGCCACCGTCCTCCAGCAGATGCTGGCCGAGGCGGGGGTGAGGCTGACCGTCAAGCCGATGGACGCGGCGAGCCTGGGCACCGCGATGTTCCAGCGCAAGTTCCAGGTGATGGACTTCGTCACCAGCATGTTCGGCGACACCGACACCGCGCTGTCCAGCCTCTACCTGCCCGACTCCCCGTTCAACTTCAGCGGCTGGAACAGCCCCGAGGCGGCCCGCGCGATCAGCGCCGGGCGGGCCTCGCTCGATCCCGCCCAGCGGGCCCGCTCCTACCAGGAGGCCGCGCGGGCCGTGGTCGCGGACGCCCCGATGCTCTTCCTCACCGAGAACCCGGTCGGCTTCCTCGCCGGCCCCCGGGTCGCCGGTCTGCCCGACGTGTCCGGGCGGACCGTCGTCAACGTCTCGCCCGCCCCGCTGTGGGTGAGGAAGTGACGGCCTCCGCCGCGCGGCCCGCGCGGACCGGCGCCGCGCGCCGTTCGGTCACCCGGCTGGCCGCCGTCGCCGGACCACTGGGCCGGGCGGGCGCCGTCCTCCTCCTGGTCACCCTCGGCGCGCTCCGGCTGCCCCGGCTGATGCCCGGCTCCCCGGCCGTCGCCGCGCTCGGCCCCACCGCCACCCCCGAGCAGGTCGCCGCCTTCGAGGCCGGCCTCGGACTGCACGACGACGTGCTCACCGCCGCCCGGCACTGGCTCGGCGCCGCCCTGCACGGCGACCTCGGCCACTCGCTCACCAGCGGAGCCGCCGTCACCGCCGAACTCGCCGACCGGATCCCCGTCACCCTCGAACTCTTCCTCGCCGGGCAGCTGGTGGCGCTGTGCGTCGCCCTGCCGGTCGCGCTGCTCTCCGCCTGGAAGCCGGGCGGCCCGCTGGACCGGGTCGCCACCGCCGGCGCGTTCGTCTGGCTCGCCGTGCCCGGCTTCGTGCTCGGCCTGCTGCTCATCTGGATCGCCGCCGTCCAGCTGAGGATCCTGCCCGCCACCGGGTGGACCCCGTTCACCGAGGACCCGGTCGAGAACCTGCGCCACCTCGTCCTGCCCGCGCTCACCCTCGGCCTCACCGAGGCCGCCGTCTTCACCCGGACCCTGCGCGGCCAACTGCTCGACACCCTCGACCAGACCTACATCGCCGCCGCCCGCAGCCGGGGCATGGGCACCGGCCGGCTCCTGCTGCGCCGCGCGCTGCGCCCCTCCTCGCTGCCGCTGGTCACCCTGATCGGCATCGGCATCGGCACCTCCCTCGGCGGCTCGGTGCTCGTCGAGACGCTCTTCGCCGTCCCGGGCGTCGGCAGCTTCGCCGCCGCCGCCATCAACACCCGCGACTTCCCGGTCATCCAGGCCGTCGTCGTCATCAGCGCCACCGCCGTCGTCGCGGCCACCTTCGCGGTCGACCTGCTCTACCGCACGCTCGACCCGAGGATCGCCCATGACCACCGCTGAGACCGTCCGGCCGACCGAGGCCGCGGCGGAGCCCGCCGCCCCCGCCCCCGGCCGGGCCCGGCGGCGGCCGTCCGCCGGGGTGCTCGCCGCCACCGCCTGGCTGGCCGTCGTCGCGCTCTGCGCCCTGCTGCTGCCGCTGCTGCCCGGCTTCGACCCGCTGCACGGCGACTTCGCCCACCCCTCCGCCCCACCCGGCCCCGGGCACTGGCTCGGCACCGACGCCTCCGGCCGTGACCTGCTCCAACGCACCGTCGCCGGCGCCCGCGCCTCCTTCGCCGTGGCCGCGCTGACCGTCGGCGTCGGCCTGCTCGGCGGCGGCGCGCTCGGCCTGGCCGCCGGCTGGTTCCGCGGCCCGGTCGACAAGGCCATCGGCTTCGCCACCGACCTGCTGATGTCCGTCCCCACCCTGATCCTGGTGATGATCGTCGTCTCCCTGCGCGGCCCGGGGCTGCCCGTGATCGGCGCGCTGATCGGCCTGTTCACCGTCCCCTCGTTCACCCGCGTGGTCCGGTCGGTCGTGCTGTCGCTCAGCGAGCGCGGCTTCGTCCAGGCCGCCCGGATGATCGGCACCGCCCCGCTGCGGATCCTGCGCCGCGAGATCGTCCCGCACGTCGCGCCGATCGCGCTGACCTTCGCCTTCACCGCGACCACGGTGGCCATCGTCGCCGAGGGCTCGCTCAGCTTCCTCGGCTTCGGGCTGCGGCCGCCGGAGCCGTCCTGGGGCGGCATCATCGCCGAGGGCCGCACCACGCTCGGCAGCGCGCCGTGGATCTCGCTCGCCCCGGCGGCGGTGCTCTGCCTGACCGTCCTCGCCCTCAACTACCTGGGCGAGCGGCTCCGTTCGAAGGGAAGCACCGCATGACCACCCCCGTCCTGGACGTCCGCTCGCTCGACACCACGATCCACACCCCCGACGGCCGGGCGCTGCGCGTCCTGCACGACGTCAGCCTCACCGTCGACGTGGGTGAATGCCTCGGCGTGGTCGGCGAATCCGGCTCCGGCAAGTCCGTCCTCGCCCGGACCGTCCTCGGCGTGCACCCCCGCACCGCCCGGGTCGAGTCCACCGGCACGGTGCTGCTGAACGGCGAGGAGCTGCTCACCGCCACCGCCGCCCGCCGCGGCGAACTGCTCGGCACCGGCGTCGCCATGGTCCACCAGGACCCGATGACCTCGCTCAACCCGGTGGTCCGGATCGCCGACCAGGTCACCGAGTCGCTCACCAACCGGCGCCGGCTCGGCCGCCGGGCCCGCCGAGAGCTGGCCGCCGAGCTGCTCGCCGCCGTCGACGTCCCCGACCCGGCGCGGCGCGCCCGCGCCTACCCGCACGAACTCTCCGGCGGCCTGCGCCAGCGCGTCGGCATCGCCGCCGCCCTCGCCGGACAGCCCGCCCTGCTGCTCGCCGACGAACCCACCACCGCCCTCGACGTCACCGTCCAGCGCACCGTCCTCGACCTGCTCGACCGCCACCGCGAGACCCGCGGCCTCGCCACCCTCCTGATCACCCACGACATCGGCCTGCTCTCCGGGCGGGCCCGGCGCACCGCCGTCATGTACGGGGGCCGGATCGTCGAGTCCGGCCCCACCGAGGAGGTCACCGCACGGCCCGCCCACCCGTACACCGCCGCGCTGCTGCGCTCGGTGCCGCGCGTCACCGGACCGCTGCGCCGCACCCTGCCGGCCGTCCCTGGCTCACCGCCGGACCTCTCCCGGCCGGCCGGGGGCTGCCCGTTCGCCCCGCGCTGCGAGCTCGTCCGGCCGCTCTGCCACACGGCCGCGCCGCCCGTCCGGCAGGTCGGTCCCGGGCAGACGGCCGCCTGCCACTTCCCCCTCACCACGACGGAGAACACCGTATGAGCGCCCTCGCGACCACCCACGTGCTGCGCGCCGAGGGCCTCTCGGTGGTCCACCGCACCCGGTCCGGGCCGCTGCACGCCGTCAGCGGTGTCACCCTGGAGCTGCGGGAACGCCGCACCCTCGCGCTGGTCGGCGAGTCCGGCTCCGGCAAGAGCAGCGTCGCCAAGGCGCTGCTGCGGCTGCCCCCGCCCACCGCCGGCACCGTCACCCTGGACGGCACCGACCTCGCTGCGCTCTCCCCGCGCGCGCTGCGGGCCCTGCGGCCCCGGATGCAGATGGTCTTCCAGGACCCGCTCTCCTCGCTCAACCCCCGCCGCACCGTCCGCGACCTCGTCGCCGAACCGCTCGACGCCCACCCCGATCCGGCGCGCGACCGGGCGGCCGTGGTCGAGCGGCAACTGGCCGCGGTGGGCCTGCCGCCCGCGCTGTTCGCCGACCGCCGCCCGGCCCAGCTCTCCGGCGGACAGGCCCAACGCGTCGCCATCGCCCGCGCGCTGGCGGCCGAACCGCGGGTGCTCATCGCCGACGAGGCGGTCTCCGCCCTCGACGTCTCCGCCCAGGCCACCGTCCTCAACCTGCTGCGCCGGCTGACCGAGGAGCGCGGTCTGGCGAGTCTGTTCATCTCGCACGACCTGGGCGTGGTGCGCGCGGTCAGTGACGACGTGGCCGTGCTCCAGCTGGGCCGGCTCTGTGAACAGGGCCCCACCGAGGAGGTGCTGGCCGCCCCCGCGCACCCGTACACCGCCGCCCTGCTCGCCGCCGTGCCCGAACCCGGCCGCCCGCTCGGCGACACCGGTCTGCTGCCGGCCGACCCGCCCTCCCCGCTCGCCCCGCCCTCCGGCTGCCGCTTCCGCACCCGGTGCCCGCTGGCCGACGCGCGCTGCGCGGACGAGACGCCCGCCCTGCGCGAGGTCGCCCCCGGCCGGACGGTGGCCTGCCACCGGCCGCTGTTCTCCTGAGGGGGCCCGCGGATCCGTGCGCACCGGCCTGCGGATCCGGCTCCGTCCGGGGGCGTACACCCGGGGGCTGACCCGGGGCCCGTGGATCACCCGGTGGTCGGATGCCGCCGGGCGCGCCGCGTGACAGCGTTGCGCCCAGTGACCGCACGGACAGCGGCCGGACGGGCCGTCAGAGATCCCTCCGGGCAGGGCCGCCGGCCCGACCGGGCCCGGGGCCGGTGCTGTCCGGACCATCGGGGGAGGACCCATGACCACCACACCGTTCGCGAGCCGCGCGGACCTGACCCGCCGTCGACTGCTGGGGGCCGCGCTGGCGGCCGGGGCGGCCGTGCCGCTCGCCGCCGCGGGCCCCGCGTGGGCGGCTCCGGTCGCCCCGGGCCCGGCTGAGCTGACCCTACCCGTGCCCACCGGGCCCTACCCGGTGGGCACCGTGCCGCTGCACCTCGTCGACGCCGCGCGCCCGGATCCGGCGGCCGGTCCGGGGCGTCGTCGCGAGCTGATGGTGGCCGTCTGGTACCCGGCCCGGGACGTCGAGCGCCATCCGCGGGCGCCGTGGATGGCCGCCGAGGTCCTGCCGACGTTCCTGGCCGCCGCCGGGTTCCCGGCCGGCGCGGCCACCGCCCCGGCCACGGCCGGCCACCAGGGCGCCCCGGTGCGGCGGACGGGCGCCCGGCTGCCCGTCGTGATCTTCTCGCACGGCGCGCACAGCCACCGCGGCGACCACACCGTGGTGGTGCAGGAACTCGCCAGCCACGGGTACGTGGTGGTCACGGTGGACCACACCTACGACGCGTTCACCGTGTTTCCGGACGGCCGGGTGCTCGCCCCCGACTTCGGGATCCCGATGGGGCCGGCGGACTTCGCCGCGGACCTCCGCTTCGTCGTCGACCGCGTCGAGGAGCTCGCCGCCGGGCGCAACCCCGACGCGGGGGGCAGGGAGCTGCCGGCCGGTCTGCTCGGCGCCCTCGATCCGCGGCGCATCGGCGCGTTCGGCTGGTCGAAGGGCGGCTCCGCGACCGCCCGGCTGATGATCGACGACCGGCGGGTGCGGGCCGGGCTGAGCCTGGACGGCCCGATGCTGCCGGTGATCACCGCCGACCTGGACCGGCCGTTCATGCTGATGACCGCCGCCTTCACCCGGGCCGAGGAGCCCGCCGTCGCCGCGTTCTGGTCGCGGCTGCGGGGGTGGCGGCTCGACCTCCGGGCCGCCGGCGCGGTGCACAGCTCGTACGGCGACAACCAGGTGCTGGTCCCGCAGTTGGCGAAGGTGATCGGCATGAGTGACGAGGACCTCCGGGGCTGGATCGGCACCCTGGACCCGGACCGCGCGGTGCGGATCCAGCAGGCCTACCCGCGGGCCTTCTTCGACCTGCACCTGCGCGGGCGCGGCGGGCACCTGCTCGACGGTCCGAGCCGGGCGTTCCCGGAGGTGGCGTTCCTGCCGTGAGGTGACGTGCCGTGCCGGGCGGCGGCGGGGAGCCCGCCCGGGACGCCCGGGGCGGGCTCCCCGCCCCGGGCCTGCGCCGGTCTCACGCCGGGTCGCCGCCCACGTTCCGGATCATGCGCCGCAGTACCCGCAGGGCGGTCGCGTAGTCCGCGTCGTCGACGCCCTCGTGGATCAGGTCGCGCCAGGCGGGCGCGTGCGTCTTGAGACCGGCGCGCGCCGTGTCACCGCGCTCGGTGATCCACAGCCGCCCGGCGTCGTCCCGGGTGACCCAGCCGCGTTCCAGCAGGGTCCCGGCCTCGTCGGCCACCCGGTCCTCCGGGCGCAGGTAGCTCCGCATGGCGTCGACCAGTTCGGGCACGGTCATCCCGTGCCCGTCCGGCGAGATGTCGTGCTTCGACAGGTGGCGCAGGATCCAGTACTGGGGCTGGGTGAAGCCGAGTTCGGCCTGCCGGCGCCGGATGAACCCGATGATCTCCTCGTAGGCGACGCCGGTCCAGTAGGCGACGGGCTGGGCCGCCAGTTCCTCCTGGGTGTACTCCGCGGTCTCCATGGTGGTGTGCTCCTTCGCGGTGGTCGAGGGTGTCCGGCCGGTGGGCCGGGGCGGTTGCGGTGCGGTGGTGCGCCACCGCCGGATCAGCGTCGAGACGCTCTTCGGTCCGACGGAGGGCGGAGTCCGACGATGCGTCAGGGCAGCGGTGCTCACGCGGTGACCCGGCGGGCGCGCCAGACCGTCAGCGCGGTCAGCAGGCCGATCGCGGCGCCCGTCCAGAGCGCGGCGCCGAGGGTGGCGGTGTTGACGACGAGGCCGCCGAACAGGGCGCCGAGCGCGATCGCCAGGTTGAACACGGAGGTGTTGAGGGCGGTCGCGGCCTCGGCCTCGCCGGGGGCGGAGCGCAGGATCCAGGTCTGGACGCTGACCGGCACACCGCCGAAGGCCAGCCCCCAGCCGATCAGCAGCACCGCCCCGCCGACGGGGCTGGTACCCAGCAGCGGGAAGAGCGCCAGGACCGTCATGAGCAGCAGGGCGATCGCGATGACGACGCTGCGGATGTCACGCCCGGCGGTCGCCCCGGCGAGGAAGTTCCCGACGATGCCGGCGACGCCGAAGGCGAGCAGCAGTGGTCCGACCAGGCCCGCGCCGATGCCGGAGACCTCCTGCAGGACGGGGCTGACGAAGGTGAAGGCGGCGAAGTGGCCGCCCACGAGCAGGAAGGTGGTCAGGACGCCGGTCCGCACGGCCCGGTTGCGCAGCTGCGCGGCGAGCGTGCCCAGGCGGACCGGTGCGGCGGCCGGCAGGGTCGGCAGCAGTGCGGCCAGGGCGACCACGACGAGCAGGCCGAGCCCGCCGACGGTGGCGAAGGCCGTCCGCCAGCCGCTGAACCCGCCGATCAGGGTCCCGGCCGGGACCCCCAGCACGTTGGCGGCGGTGGCGCCGCCGAAGGTGAGGGCGGTGGCCCGGCCGATGTGGGCCTCGGGCACCAGGCGCACCGCGATACCGGCGGCGAGGGCCCAGAACCCGCCGATGCCGATCCCGACCAGGAAGCGCGCGGCGAGCAGCACGGCGAAGTTCGGGGCCAGCACGGCCAGCAGGTTGGCCGCCGCCATCAGGGCCAGCAGGGCGACCAGGACGGTGCGGCGGTCCCGCCGCCCGATCGCCACGGGCAGCAGCGGGGCGGCGGCGGAGGCGACCAGGCCCGGCACGGTCACCATCAGGCCGGCCGTCCCCTCGGAGACGTCGAAGGCGCCGCCGAGGGGGGTCAGCAGCCCCATCGGCAGCTGCTCGGCGGTCACCATGGCGAACGTGCCGACGGCGACGGCCACCAGGGCCAGCCGGCTGCGCAGCGGTACGGCGGTGGGCCCGGGGTCGGGTGGCTGGGCGGGGGTGAAGGTGCTCGGCCGGACGGGTTCGACGGTGGTCATGAGTGACGCTCAGTCCTCGGGTGGTGGTGGGCGGGTGAAAGCGGCCGGTCGTCGGCCGCGAGAGGGGGCGTGTGGGAGTGGGCGTGCGGGAGCCCGGGGGCGGGGTCAGCGCAGTACCGGGGTGGTCTGCGCGCTGCTGATCAGCCAGGTCCCGCCGGACGTGGCTCCGCCGTCCCGGTGGCCGGCGCCCGGGGTGCCGTCCCCGGCTTCGGAGCGCTTGACCACGACGTAGGTCAGCCGCCCGGTCCGCGCGGGCAGCCGGCTGTCGGTGCCGTCGCGCAGGCCCGGGTCCCGGTCGTCGAACACGTGCTTCACACAGGCCACGATCGCGACGTCGGCACCGAGGAACCGGATGCCGTGGATCTCGGTCCTGGTGGCCACGCTCGCGAGCGGCGAGGCGAGGGCCTCCGCCATCGCCCGGGCCAGCGTCTCCCGGTCGCCGACGTACCGGCCGCCGAAGTTGACGACGGTCGCGTCGGGCGTGTGCAGCGGGATGAAGCGGTCCGGGTCGCTCTGGTGCTCCTCGGCCTGTTCGACGAGTCGCCGGATGGCCGCGAGGTCCTGCTCACGGCCGAGCTGAAGGTCGTTCATCGGTCCGGCTCCTGTTCTGTCGTCACTGTCGTCACTGTCGTCGGTGCTGTCGGTGCTGTCGGTGCTGTCGGTGTCGTCGGTGTCGTCGGTGCGGCACGTGTCGGCCCCGGGACCGGACCTGCGGGCCCCACCGGTCCAGGGCCGAGGCCGTGGCCGGTCTCCGCTGCCCGGTACGCCCGTCGGACCGGCCCGGGCAGCGGCGCCAGGACCGCCGTGACGGTCGCCTCGTCGGCGCCCTCCAGGAGCCAGGGCAGGAGCCGGTGCGTGTCCGCGCCGCCCGCGATCCGCCGGGCGTGCAGCTGCCGGAACCGCGCCCACTGCGGCGCCGTCAGCACGGCCTGGATCAGCGGGAACACGCGCTCCTCGGCATGGCGGAGGTGCCCGTTCACGCCGGTGACCAGCGCGTGGACGAGGTCGCCGAGCAGGTCCGGGTCGGTGTCGGGGGTGGCGAGCGCCTCGTCGACCGCCCCGATCAGCGAGGCGATCGCGGCGTGCTCGGCCGCCATCGCCTCCAGCAGCGCCAGGTCGTACGGCCGTCCGACGAGGGCGCGGCGCAGGACGGGCCGCAGCGCCTCGTTCTCGGCGCCGTGGTGGGTGCGCAGGGCCTGCCGCAGGAGCTCCCAGCGGGCGCCTCGGCGCAGGACGCGCCGGAGGGTGCCGTCACCACGGGGGGTGAGCGCGAGGTGCCGCAGCTCCCGGCGCAGCACCTCGTGCACCAGGTACAGCGTGTCCATCGGGAGGCGGTCGCTCACGGCCGTCGGACTCCTCGCCGCCGCTCGCGCCGCGCGCCGGTCGGGCGTCGGGCGGGGCAACCGCGGGGCGGTGGAGTGGTGGCCGGGGCGGGGTGTTCCAGGGGTGGGGGCACGATCGGTTCCTTCGATGGGTCGGCGGGGCCGACGAGTTCGGCCCCCGGCTCCGGCCGGCGCACTGTCCGGCGGATCCCGTACGCGGCTGCGGCGGGAGCAACTGGGGCTCACCACAAGAGATTCGGGTGAAATGCCGAGGCCCGGCCGGCCGTCGCCCGGAGGCCTTCCGGGTGCTTCCAGCTTCCACCGGCGCCGCTTCGCGATCAACGTAGAATTCGCGGGCTGATCGATAACCACGGGGTTATTGCGCGGGAGGGGCGGCCATGGAACTACGGGACATAGAGATCTTCCTGGCGCTCGCCGAGGAACTGCACTTCGGCCGGACCGCCGAACGGCTGCGCATCTCGCAGGCCCGGGTCAGCCAGGCGATCAAGAAGCAGGAACGACGGATCGGCGCCGCCCTGTTCGACCGCACCAGTCGCAGTGTGACCCTGACCCCGGTCGGCGAGGTCCTGCGGGTGGAACTCCAACAGGCGTACGACCTGATCCACGGCGGACTGGCCCGCGCGAGCGAGGCCGCGCTGGGGGTGCGCGGCACCCTCCGGCTGGGTGTCATGGGCGCGTTGGGCCATGAGATGCGGCCCCTGATCGACACCTTCCGGACCCGCTACCCGGACTGCGACATCGACATCGTGGAGGTCCACTTCAGCGACCCCTTCACCCTGCTGCGCACCGGCGGGACGGACCTGCAACTGCTCTGGCGGCCGGTGCACGAACCGGGCCTCACCGTCGGCCCCACCGTGCTGACCGAAGGGCGCGTCCTCGCCGTCGCGACGGGCTCCGACCTGGCCGGCCGGGCCTCCGTCTCGATGGAGGACCTGGCCGGCCGGACCGTCCTCGACCCGGGACCCCTGGTTCCCGACTACTGGTTCGAGGCCATGGTGCCCAAGGCCACCGGGAGCGGACACCCCGTCACGCGCGGCCGGCCGGCGCGGACCTTCCACGAACTCCTCGCGCTGCTGGCCGCCGGAGCGCTCGTCTGCCCGCTCAACGCCCATGTCCGCCGCTACTACACGCCGCCCGGTATCACCTTCGTGCCGATCCACGACGCGCCGGCCACCGAGTGGGCCCTGATCTGGCCCACCGCGGCCGACAACGCCCGGCTGCGCGCCTTCGTCCGGACCGCCACCGAGGTCGGCTCCCGTCCGATCGGCGACCGCACCGGCTGACCCGGGCGGCGGGCCGCCCGACGGCTCGCCGGCCAGCCGCCCAGGGCCGGGTCAGCCGCCGTCGCGGCGGCCGACGAGATCGGCGAAGTACGCGCGGTCCCGCAGGACCGGGGGCAGCGGGTGGCCGAGCAGGACGTGCAGATTGCACGCGGTCAGGGTGTACGCGTGGAAGAGCAGGTCCGTGGTGGTGTCGGCGCCCAGTTTGCGCAGGACCGTCCGGGTGCCGCTGCTGCGCAGCGCCCGCTCCTGCCAGGCGGCGCGGTGCGCCGGGTCGTCACCGAGCGCGTCGAGCACCTCCTTGGCGCGGGTGGCCCGCTCCGGCCACCGGTCCCCGGCGGCGGCGTACGCGTCGGCCACCCGGTACGGGGACTGCGCGATGTGGACCAGCGCGCTCACCGGCTCGCCGTCCGCGGTCCGGCGTTCGGACCACCGCACCAGGGTGTTGCGCCGGTGGCTGGTCGTGACGTCGTACATCACGCCCTTGATGCGCACCAGCGCGGCCAGTTCGCCGACCAGCGGGAGCCGGGAGGGGGGCAGCGGCCGCCAGGTCATCCCGGCCGAGGCGTTGACCACGACGATCTCGTCCACCTCGTAGTGCGCGGGCGGCCGGTCGGCGCGCCGGGCCCGGTCCGCCAGCGCGGTGAGCCACTGGTCGGCCATGTTGTCGTAGACCCCGCCGTCCGTCAGCACCAGCTGGGCGGCGGCCGGTGCCGGGTCGGCCACGGCCGTTCCGGGGGCCGTCCGGTGCGGGTCGGTGGGCAGGCGCCGGACGGCGAAGGCACCCGGCAGGCAGGCCGAGACCTGCACCGCGGTGGACAGCGGGAGCTCTCCCGGGGCTCCGGTGCCGAACCGGTACCCGTAGGTGAAGCCGGGCGAGAGGTAGAAGTGGTCACCGCTCTGCAGTTCGGTGGCGCAGAAGACGTGGTCGACGGAGCGCCGTACGTCACGCAGAGGGGTGGCGACCCCGTTCCGGTGGAAGAGCACGCGTGCCAGGGCCCGGTCCACGACGATGCTGCGCCGTTCGAAGAACGCCAGCGCGCCGGCGGCCAGCAGCAGGCCCGCCACCAGCAGGGCACCGGACAGGACGCGGACCCCGCCGACCGCGGTGGCGGCCACCCCGGCGAGCGTGACCGCGCAGGCCAGGGCGGCGAGCGCGAACAGCGAGCGGACGTAGCGGTTGGTGGCCGGCCCCCAGAAGAACAGGCCGGTGTGGGCGCAGTGCCGGATCAGCGGGCGGACACGCCCGGCGAACTCCGGCCCGGGGATGTCGCGGTAGTCGGTCTCCTGGGCGACCACGCCGTTCGCGACCGAGCCGCCGGACACCGAGGAGATCGCCACCACCTCCCGGTTCCGGCCGACGTCGGCCAGGTAGATCAGGGCTCCGATGCCCCACATGGTGGCGCGGTAACCGCCGCCGGACAGGGCTACACCGATCTTCGCCATGGTCAGACCTCCACGGTCGTGCCCGTACCTGCCGCGCCGGTCGCGTTCGTGCCCGCGCCTGCCGTGTCCGTCGGGGTCGTGCCCGTGGCGGGGGTGTCCGGGTAGACCGCGGTGTAGTCGAGCGTCCGTTGCTGCTCGGGGTCGGCCCACGGGGCGGTGGTGTCGCTGCGGTAGTTGAACACCAGCTCGGGCGGACCGGCGGTGCGGTCCGCCGCGCCGATCATGCGCAGGACGGCCGCCCGGTCGGGGTGCTTGAACTTGTCGCCGTTCGTCGACATCAGGAAGCGGCGGGTGGCGAGCAGGGCCAGCAGCTCGTCCGTGGTGTTGGCGGCGCTGCCGTGGTGGGGCACCTTGAGGGCGTCCAGCGTCAGCCGCGGCGCCGGTCGCTCCCGCAGGAGCCGGGTCAGGCCGCGCGCGAGGACGTCCCCGTGGCCGTCGCCGGTGAGCAGGAGGCGGTGGCCGCCGTGCTCCAGCAGGAACGCGATGCTCGATCCGTTCGGCACCGATCCGTCCACCCGTTCGCCGCCGAGCAGGTCGTCGGCGAGACCGCGCAGATCCCTGCGCCGGGCCAGCCGGTCGAGGGCCGCCTCGGGGTGCCCGGGTGTCACCCCGAGGCCCTTGAGGACCTTGGCCCACTCCCCGCGCAGGGCGTCCAGCTCCTTGCGGCCGGGGGAGAGAACGGTGGCGCGGGCGCCGCCCGGCAGTTCGGCCGAGCGCAGCGCGCCGCGGTCCGGGACCAGGACGGCGGGCGCGGCCTGCCGACCCGTGCGGAAGGCGGTGTTCCAGCCGAGGCGCTGGCTGCCGATCAGGGCTTCGAGCATCTCGCCCTGGTCCGCGCCGAGCAGGTCGGTGTCCTGGGCGAGCTGCGTCCAGCCGTTGAACCAGACGTCGCCGATGGACAGTTCGAGCGCGGCCCGGTCCTGGAGGAGCCGGACGACGCCTTCGATGTGGTCGGCGTCGACATGCGTCACCACCAGCACGTCCAGGTGCCGGTCCCGTTCCGGCAGCGACCGCACCCGGTCGAAGACGGCCTGGTAGGTGGTGCTCGGTCCGCCGTCGACGAGCATCCGGTGGACCTCGCCGCCCGGACCGGGCCACTCGATCCACAGCGCGTCGCCGTGTGCGGCGGGCAGCATCTCGACGGTGATCACGGCGCACCTCCGGCAGGGCCGACTCCGGTGGGGCTCGCGGTGGCGGGTCCGGTTCCGGTGGGGCTGTTCCCGGCGGGGCTGTCCCCGGCGGGGCTGTTTCCGGCGGGGCTGTCCCCGGTGGGTCCGGTTCCGGCGGGGTCCGGCGCCGCGGGGCCAGCGACGAGCCAGCGGGCGTCGCCGAAGGCCACGATCGACATGGCGAGCGTGAACCCCAGGGCGAGCAGCCGGCGGCGGATGTCACGCACCAGCTCGCCGACGCTCTTCCCGTCGTTCGCCCGGTCGGCCAGCATCGCCGCGGCGATCCCCGCCATCACGGCGGCCTGCCGGCCCAGGGTCGGCACGAGCGTCCCCACCACCACGGGCGCGTTCTCCTGGAGGAACTTCGCAGCGACGTTCTGCCAGCTGACATCGGCCTCCGCCATGGTGCAGCCGAGGAGCATCACGATCGGGCCGGTGCCGCCCTCGTGCAGGTCGGACAGGATGTCCTGGCGGCCGATCAGGACGGACGGCAGCCGGCTCGGCTTGAGCCTGTTGCCGATCTCCAGCACGACGGTGTTGCCATCGTCGCGGGCGTTGTGGGGCAGGGCCAGCAGCAGCGGCGGGCCCTGGGCCCGGACCACCTTCCGCCAGCCACGCCAACTGGTGGCCGTGTACAGTCCGTCCACCCCGAACGAGGTCCGCAGCGCCCGGGTCGCGGCCGTGCGGTCCGCCGCCCGGACGTTGTGGCTCACCGCGAACAGCACGCTGTCCACCGGACGCAGCGCCCGGCCCTGGTCGGCCGCGTCCGGTTCGACGACCGTCTCCGCGAGCCGGTCCCGCTGGACGCGTCGTTCGATCTCCAGGCGGATGCCCCAGAAGCCGAGCGGGCAGACGGTCCGGCGGCCGACGCCGGCCGTGCCGTCGGCGCGGGTGCAGGTACAGATGCCGGTGTCGAGGGCCTGCCGCCAGTTGACACAGAGCCTGGCGCCGTCGCGCGGGTAGCCGTAGTCGTAGACGAACTCCGCCGGCCACAGCTCCGCCGCCTCCGCCGAGACCACCTGGAGGTACGTGACGTCCTTCAGCGCGCCCAGACCCAGGGTCACCAACTGGTCGAACAGGGTGCTGCCCTGCTGGGCGAGGCCGCGCAGCAGCTCGTCCGGCGCGCGGTCACCGGGTTGCCGCGCATCGGCGTCCTGGGCGAGCACGCCGGTGAGGTGCTCCCGGATCATGGCCCGGAAGTCGTCCAGGCCGTCGAGGCGGACGGGGACGGTCCTCCCGCCCAGGTGGATGTCGGCCCGCTCGCCGTCCTCGACGCGGATCACCGCCCGGCGGTCGGCCCCGGGCCCGGGGGCGGCGCCGGGGGTCACGGTGAGGGAGCTGAACAGCTCGCCGCGGACGCTGATCTCCTGCCCGGCCACGGGCCCGTCCGCCTCGGCGACCGGGCCGACCAGCTCCAGCCGCTGCACCAGCCGGTCCGCGTGGTACACCCGGGCGCCGCACCGGATCTCCAGCTCGTCCGGCCCCACCGAAACCGGGAACACCGCCTCGCTGGAGGCACCGCGGTCCGGTAGGACGATCGTCTTGGACGGGTGGCGGCTCGCGCTGCTCCGGTCCTCGTAGAACTCGACCACGAGGCGCGCCCCGCTCTTTCGGAAGGTGAGGTCCTCGGTCCGGAACTCCTCCTCCACCGCGTGCCATTCGGGACTCCCCGCGCCGACCCGGACGTGGACGTCGTGGTCGGCCCCGGGGCGGAACGCCCGGCGCCGCTGCTCCCCGGTCGCCTGCAGGGTGACCATGGCCTGGAGGAAGCGGGCGTCGGGCCGGCCGGTCGCGGCGCCGGGCCGGGGGATCTCCCGCTGGGGAGCGGTGGCCTTGCGCCGGAGTCCTGTTCTGCTGTGCATGAAACGACCAGCACCCTTGGGACGCCTGCCCGCCCCGCCTGGAGCCGGTGCCGGTGCCGGTGCCTCCACCGGCATGGTCGGCGGTCCGGGGGGCCGGAGGTCGCCCATGCTTCCCCCCGCGTACCGGACCTCGTCGGACAGCGTCCGCCGTTCGACGAGTTCCGGGTGGGCCACCGTCAGCCGCGAGCCCGCTTCTGTCGCCGCCTCGTCCAGCGGGAGGCCGACGGACAGCTCACGCACCAGGCGGTGGAGCCGGCCGGCGGCGGCGTCCGCGTCGTCGTCGGCATCCGTCGCACCGTCCGCGGCGAGGTCGGCGACGATCCAGCCGGAGGCGCCCAGCGTGCGCGCCACCGCGTCGAGCCGGGCCGGTCCGTCCCTCCCGAGCGGCCGGCGGGCACACCAGAGCACACAGGTGGCGCCGGCGCCGTCGGCGAGCCCCTGCTCCAGCAGGGCGAACTCCTCCGGCCCGGACACCACCAGGAGGTCGCAGTCCCGGGCCCGCGTACCGAGGGTGTAGGCGTGGACGAGGGGGGCGATCCTCCGGTCGGACCGCAGACGGTCGAAGAGCTTCGCGGTCGTGTCGGCCGTCACGGCGCCGACCCGCAGGGGCCAGTCCCAGCAGGGCTCCGGGTCCAGGGTCCGGTCAGCGACGAACACCGCCCCGACGGCGGGCCGCAGGGTCCGTAACCGCGCCACCAGCGCGAGCCGCTGGGTGGGCGGCACGTCGTACAGGGCGAGCCGGACCGGGGCGGTGTGTGCGACGGCGTCGTCCCAGGCGAGGGTCAGTTCCTCCTGGAGCCGGGGGTCCGCGAGGACCCGGGCGCCGGTCTCCCGGGGCAGCCGCCAGGCCCAGGGCTGCCGCTGGTCCGGCGCGCGCAGGGGGCTGATCGGGCCGGTCTCCTCCCACCCCACCACACCTGCGGCGGCCAGGGCCGCCGGGGCGATGGAGAGGATCTGACGCGACTCGACCATGGGAGACCTCGTCCCCGGCTCCGACGGGAGATCGCCCGCGACTCAGGTCGGTCTCCCGACCCTTCCACTCTGCCACAGGTCGGGAGGCCGGTGGGCGGTGCGGCCGCGGGCAAGGACTGAGGCCTCAAACGTTGAACGGTCGAGCAGGTGGGGGCGCCGGCCGCTCCTCGCGGGCCGTGCCGTTCCTCGGGGCCCCGCCCGGCGCCCGGAGGGTGGAGCGGACGGCCGGTCAGGCCGAGCCGGCCCGGCTCAGCCTGGCCAGCCGTACCAGGGAGAGCGGGTACTGGGCGGCCTTGCGGGGGGAGGGGGAGATCCACACCGTGGCACCGGCCCGCGCCGGGCCGTACAGCGGGGCGGCGGGCTGGTTCGGCGCGTGGTGACGTGCACTCATGTCGTCGGATGCCTTCCTGGCTGGGGGAGCGGCGGCCATCTCGCCGGTACCACCAGGGAACCGGCCTTTGCCGGTCGGATCAATGCGGAGGACTACCTATCGACCGGGGTGAAGAGTGCGTGAACCGTCCACGAACGGCGCGAGCCGGGGCGGCGGAGTCACACCCGACTCCGCCACCTCCTCCGACCGCCCGTCCGTCTCCACCAGCGGACGGCAGCGCCGCCGGTCAGACCGGTGTCCCGTCCGCCGCGCCGTCTCCGGCCTCCTCCGCGTCGGCCCTGGCGAGCGCCCGCCCGGTCTCGGCCCGGCTGGTGGCCAGCTTGTGGAGCACGTTCGCGACGTGGTGCTCGACGGTCCGCGGGGAGAGGAACAGGGCCTGGGCGATGTCCTGGTTGCCGGCGCCCCGCGCGAGCAGCTCGGCCACCTGCCGCTCGCGCGGCGACAGGCGCTTGCCGTAGCCGCGGCGCCCCGGGGAGCCGGTGTTGCCGAGGTCCAGGTCGCGGCGGAGCTTCTGGCAGCGCGCGATGTCGGTGGTCGCCGCCACCGTGAGGTAGACGCGTTCCGCGGCGGCGATCCGCTCGGTGGCCCGGGCCCGGTCGTGCGGGGCCAGCGCGGCGGCGATCCGCTCGTCGGCGCGGGCCGCCTCGTACGGGCGGCCGATGTCCTGCCACTGCTCCCGGGCCCGGGTGAACGCCCGGTCGGCGCCGGGCTCCCCGGCCGCGGTCAGCAGCAGGCCCCGGGCGAGTTCGAGGGCCGCCGACACGGCGGGCGCGTCCCGGCCGGTGAGGGCGGCCTCGGCCTCCTCGGTGAGGGCGCCCGCCGAGGCCTGGTCGCCGGTGGCGATGAATGCCTCGACGGCGACCGGCAGCAGTTCGGCGGTACGGGCCCAGGCGTCGGCCTGGCGCGTGGTGGTGAGGGCGGGGCCGACCGTGGCGGCGGCCGCGGCGGCGTCGCCCTCCAGCAGTTGCAGACCCGCGAGCCCGGCCGCCGCGCGCAGCGCGGCGGTGACCTGGGACTCCCGTTGGCCGTACCGGCCGGCGATCTCGAACTCCTCGCGCGCCAGGGCAAGTTGGCCGTGAGCGGCGTACAGGCGTCCGAGCAGGAGGGAGCGTTCGGCCCCGGCCATCGCCAGGTTGTCGAACTCCGCGCCGAGGGTGTCGAAGCGCTCCTCCAGCCCCTGCCAGCGGCCGGCCAGCATGTCCAGCCGGATCAGCGCGAGGCGGCTGTAGCACTCCAGGTACGGGATCGCCGCCTGCCTGGCCAGCCGCCGGCTCTCCGCCAGCAGGTGGGAGGCCCGGCGGTCGTAGCCGAGTTCGATGGCGATCTCGCCCGTGTTGTACAGCGCCCGGGTGGTCTGCCGCATGACCTCGGGACGCTCGGGGGCCCGGGGCAGCCGGTCCAGCCGGTCCCAGACGGCCGGGTCGCCGTCCCGGGCCAGGAAGGTGAGGGAGGTGGCCTGGACCGCGGCGGCCACGTCCTCGTCCGGATGGGTCGCCAGAAGGTCGTCCGCCCGTGCCAGCCAGTCCGCCGCCTGCCGGCCGGCGCCGTCGCGTTCGTCCATGGCGATGGCCACCATGGCCCGGGCCGCCCGGGTCGGGCGCTCCTCCAGCTCGTCCAGCGCGTCGCGGATCCGGTCGAACCCGGCCCGGTTGCCGCTGTGGACGGCGGTGAGGAAACCGAGCGCGAGGCGGATCTCGCCGCGGTCGGCGACCGGCAGCCGCGGGTCCGCGATCATGCCGCTCAGGACCTGGATGCTGGCCGCCGGGTCGATGTCGTCGGCCGCGATCCGGGCCAGGGCCAGTGCGGCCCGGCCGCGCCGCCGCGGGTCGAGGCCCGGCTCGTCGAGGAGGCTGCGCAGCATCGTGCGGGCGCTGCCCGGGTCGCCGAGGGCCACCGCCTGGTCGGCGGCGGCCTGGGCGAGGTCCTGCCAGGCCCGGCGGTCGCCGGTGGCCAGCGTGTGGTGGGCGATCTGGACCAGCGGCCGGGGGACGCGCGTGTCCAGGGCCTCGACCGCCCTGCGGTGCAGGATCCGGCGGTGCGGCCCGGGAACGCGCTGGTAGGCGACCTGCTGGGCCAGGACGTGGCGGAAGGCGTAGCGGTCGGGGGCGTTCTCGTGCAGGACGGCCGCGTGCAGGGCTTCGGTGAGGCCGTGCGCACCGGCGGCCGCGTCCAGCCCGGCGACGGCGGCCAGCAGGTCCTCGTCCGCGGGGACGGCGAGGACGGCGGCGGCCGCCACGACGGCGTCGCCGTCGCCGCTGAGGCGGGCGAGCCGCTCGGTGACGGCGTCCCGCAGGCCCTGCGGCACCTCGCGCCGGGCCAGCTCGGCGGCCAGGTCCCCGCTCTGGTCGGGGTGGTGGCCGGTATTCTCGCCGGTGCTCAGGCCGGTACGGCCGGTGGTCCGGCCCTCCGCGCGGGGCCGTTCGGCGATGGCGAGCAGGTCCTCCTCGGCGGTCAGGGGCAGTCCCTGGCTGCGTTCGAAGAGCACCTGGGCGAGGTCGGCCGTGGCGCGCGGACCGAGCGCCGCCCGGGCCAGCTCGTGCACGTCCGGTCCGGTCAGCGGGCCCAGCCGGATCAGCGCACCGGCCACCCCGGGCGGGCGTCGGTAGGCCGCGCCGAACGCCGGGGCGTCGGGCGGCAGGTCCTCGGCGCGGTAGGTGACGGCCAGGGCGAGCCGCGGCGGCATGTCGCGGGCCAGCTGGAGCAGCAGGTCGCGCGTCGCGTCGTCGGCCCAGTGCAGGTCCTCGATCACCAGGATCGCGTCGTCGAGCGCGCCGAGCAGCGCGCGCAGACCCTGGACCAGCAGGTGACGTCCGGACAGCAGGCCCTCACCGGCGGACGGCGCCGGGGGCAGCGCGGGCGCGAGGTCGGGCAGCACCCAGCGGACCGCCCCGGCGCTGGGCGGGAGCCGCTCGGGCGGGGGCAGCAGGCCGGCGGCGTCCCGCAGCGCGTCGACCACCGGGCCGAAGGGCAGGGGTTCGCGCAGCGGGTGGCAGAGGCCGCCGAGTACCGGCCGCTCTGGGCCGCCCAGGGCCGCGACGGCCTCGGCGACCAGGCGTGACTTGCCGATGCCGGCCTCGCCCTCGACCACGAGCACGGCCGGCGGGTGGGACAGCGCGTCGCGGGCGCGGGCGAACTCGCGGTCGCGGCCGACGAGCGCGAAACCGGCGCCGTGGGCGGTCGGCGGCTGCGGCCGGCTCATCGCCGCGGTGCCGCGGGGCGGTCGGGGCGGACGGCGTATCCGGTCTGGGCGGGCATGCCCCTATGATGCCTCGGCCCCGTGCGGGCGGCCGGGGCCGGGTCGCCGGTGACCGGTGGCCGGTCCGGCGGGGTCGCGCCTCATCCGGACAGCGCGGCCGGTACGCCGCCCAGCGGCCGGTCCACGGGCCGCACGACGCGGCCCGGTGTCTCGACGACCTCGCAGCCCGCCCGTGCCAGCCGGGCGACGGTCGCCGCGGCGACGAGGTCGTCGAGCGAGAACACGAACGGTCCGGGCACCAGGACGACGTCCGTCCACCCCTGCTCGGCCGCCCTCACCAGGTTCTCCAGGGCAGGCAGCGGATCCCGGGCGGACCGGCCGTGGTCGGCGTACACCTCCGGGAAGGGCAGTCCCATCCGGACGGCCAGCATCTCCATGGCGGTGCGCACGTACTCCGCCTCTCGGGTGTCGTACGGGTTGCACCGCAGGTACATCGCGGGTCGTCGGACCGGTCTCGCCGGCGGGTGGGCGTCGTCCATGCCGTTCACCTGGCCTTGCCTGTGGTGGAGCCTTGTGCGGGGAGCCCGGCGGTCGCGACGGGCGGACTCGGCCGGGTGCCGGTCCGGGCGGGTTCGGCCGGACGTCCTGCCGTCGGTGCCCGGAGGCCGCCGCGGTGGCTCGCCCGGTGCTCCGGGCCGCCCATCAAGCGGACCTCCGGAACGGTTCGGGGAACAATGCGGGGGACTACCCATTTCTCGCTCCGTGCCTGTTCGCGGGCCCACCGGACCCCCGAGCACCGTCCTGCCCCTCCGGTGCCGGGGGCGGCCTCCGGAGCGGCCCGGTGCGCCGCGAATCGGCCGCCGAAGGCCTTGAACGCGGCGGCGTCGGGCCCGGGGAACCGGCCCGTTCGGGCCCGCCGGGCGGTGCGCGCGGGGTCGACGGGAGTACGGACCGGAACGGGCGGGTAGCCGGGAGCGTTGAGACGGCAGGAGGTTCGGATGGACGGTACGAGCGTGTTCTGGTGGGTGGCCGGCGGGAGCCTGGTGGCGGCCACCCTGGCGGTGGCGGTCGTCCTGGTGGTCAAGCTGGTCCGGGCCCGGCGGCTGCTGGGCGCGTCCGGCATCCCGATGTCGAAGAAGGTCCTGTTCTGGGCGTCGATCGTCTATCTGGTCAGCCCGGTGGACCTGCTGCCCGACCCGATCCTGCTGGACGACATCGCCTTCCTGCTGGTGGCGCTGCGCTCGCTGAGCAAGGCCGGGGCCGGGCTGCGGGTGGGCGGCTCCGGGGAGGTCCCGCAGCTCAAGCGGTGAGGCGGCGGCCGGGCGTGAGCGGCGACCGGGGCGGCCGCCGGTCCCCGCCGACCCCCGGGGCCGGGGGAGGCGGCGGCCGCCGGGGCCTGCCGCCTCCCCCGGGAGAGCGCCGGTCAGCCGGGGGTCGGCCACCGGCCCCTCCGGCCGGCGCGGCCGCCGGTCAGCGCCGCACGCCCCACGACAGGGCGTCCGTCAGGGAGGCGCGCAGTTCGGGGTCGATGACGGCGGTCGTCGGGTCGGTGGCGACGGCGGTGAGCCGGTGCCGCAGACCCTTCGGACCGACGAGGCGCAGGTCGGCGACGGCGACCGAGGTCCGGTCCCGCCAGCTCCACACCTCGTGGCCGTCGAGGTACCAGCGCAGCCGGGTGCCGGGGGCGGGCAGTTCGACGGTGAGCCGGTCGGCGGCGGTGAGCGGCGTGGTGCTCGGGGTCGCGCTGCTGAGGGTGGTGGCGTAGCGGTAGAAGCCGGCGATCATGGCCTCGCGGCCGGGCAGGTTGAACGCGCGGCCGAGCGATCGCATGATCGAGTTGTCGGTGGGCCGGTAGAGGCCGGTCGGGTAGTAGCCGCCGCCCTCGTACGCGCCGACCGTCCCGCCGTCGGGGGAGGTCCGGCCGAGCCAGCGGTACCACTTGGCGCGGGTGCGGCGGAGCTGGTCGGCGGTCAGGGCGGTGATGTTGGCCTCGGTGGGTTCGTCGCCCTGGTAGGTGCCCTGGCCGTCGTAGAAGTACTCGTCGGCGAGGAGGCCGAGGGAGTGGCCGGTCTCGTGCACGGCCACCTGCCCGGAGCGGTCGTTGCCGCCCGACACCGTGGCGATCCCCGAGTACCCGAGCGGGGAGACGACGTCGTTGTAGCCGGCGCCGCCGTACTTGGCGCTGTTGGCGACCACGAGGACGAGGTCTGCCTGGGGGGCCTTGGCCGCGTAGCGGTCGACGGCGGCGGTGTCGACGCAGAGCAGCCGTTCGACGTCCTCGCACCAGAAGTAGGAGCCGAGAGCGGTCTGTCGCACGGTGGCGCGGTCCGGGTCGCCCGAGACGCCGGACTGGGCGGAGACGGCCTGGACGGCCCAGACGTTGAAGAGCGCGCGGTAGGTCGTGTAGGGCTCGACGGCGGTGATCTCCTGCCACTTCGCGGCGGCGTCGGTGAGGAACTTCTCCTGCTCGGCCGCCGTGTAGCCGTCGCCGATCACCACCACGTCGAGCTTGCTGTCGGTGCCGCCGTTGCGGACGACCGGGGTGACGGTGCCGTCGCCGGCCGCGGGCCCGGCCAGCGGGCGCGGGGAGGTGAACGGGGAGGCCGCGGGCACCCGGGCCCGGCTGATGCCGCCGTCCTCGGCGAACACCTCCACCTGGTGGTCGGCGCCCGGCCGTGCGGCGCCGGCGGGAGCGGGGGCCGACACGGCCGCGGCCGGGCCGGGCGGTTCGCCCGCGGCGGCTGCCGCGACGGCGGGGACGGGCCAGGAGCAGAGGACGGCCAGGGCCGTGACGCCGGCCAGGGCGGTGGTGACGAGTCTGCCGTGACGCACGAGGGAACCTCCGGGACGGTGATGAGCCGACTGGGGCGGTCATGGGGCGGTGCTGTGCCCAACGGGGTGGTCATGGGGCGGGTGTGGCCAGGGCGGTTAAGTCTCTGGACAATCAGACTCAAGTGACGAGTTAATGTAGAACACTGTCGCGTCCACGACAATGGGTGCGACGAGAACGGCGGATACCCGACGGAAGGGGCGGTCATGACCTCGGAGCAGGATCCGGCCGGCATCGGGCAGCGCGTCCGACGGCTGCGCAGGGAACGCCACTTGACCCAGCGCATGCTCGCCGAACCGGCCTACACGCCGGCCTACGTCTCCACGGTCGAGGCGGGCCGGGTGCACCCCTCCGAGGCGGCGCTGCGCCACCTCGCCGAACGCCTCGGCGTCACCGTCGACGAACTCGCCACCGGCCGCCCGGCCCACCTGGCCACCGAACTGGGGCTCGCGCTGACCGAGGCCCAGGGCGCGCTCGCCGACGGCGACACCGCCGACGCGGCCCGTCGCTTCGCTGCCGTCCGGGAGCGCGCCGACCACTACGGCGTCGAATCCGTCCGCCCCGCCGCCCTGCTCGGCCTCGGCGACTGCGCGCTGGAGGCCGGCCGTCTGGACGAGGCCAGGGAGCACTTCGAGGAGGCGGAGCGCCTGCTGGCCGACGAGCCGTTGCCACGCCGCGCCGCCGCGATCCGGGGCCGGGCCGTGGCCCATCTGCTGGCGGGCGAACTGCGGTACGCCTGCTACCTGTTGGAGACCGCCATCGACCGGCTCAACGCCGGCGGACTGCACGACCCCGACGCGCTGCTGCTGCTCTACTCGGCCGCCATCGGCCCCTACACGGACATGGGCGCGCACGCCCGGGCCGCCCAGGCCGCCGAACTCGCCCTCGCCCTGGCCCCCGACGCCACCGATCCCGCGCTGGTCGCCGGCCTGCACCGCAGTGTCGCCCGCACCCTGATCGCCGACGGCCGGGCCGCCGAGGCCGACGCCTCCCTGGCCAAGGCCCAGGCGCTCTACCAGCGCCTACGCCTCACCACCGACCTCGCCAAATGCCACTGGATGCGCGGCTACGTCCTCGCCCAGGCCGGCGACCTCGCCCGGGCGGAGGACGAACTGCGCACCGCCCGCGCCATGCTGGCCTCCCGGCAGGCGGAGCTGTTCACCCACCAGGTGGACGTCGAGCTCGCCGACGTGCTGCGCCGCCGCGGCGACCACGCGCAGGCCGACGGCCTGCTCCGAAGCCTCCTCGACCGGATCGGCCCCGACCGCGGCGCCGTCCACGCCGCCGGGGCGCACCGGCTGCTCGGGCTCATCGCCGAGGACCGCGGCGAACCGGACACCGCCGAGGAGCATTACACCGCGGCCCTCGCCCTGCTCGAACGGGCCGGCGCGGCGGGCGACCTCGCGGACCTCTGCCGGCTGCTGGGCGACCTGCTGCGCCGCACCGGCCGGGTCGAGCGCGCCCTGGACGTCTACCGGACCGGCCTGGGCCACCGCGCCGCGCCCGGCACGACGACCCTGGGACCGGCCCCCGCCGCCCCGCCGATCCCGACGGCCGGCCGACTCGCGGCCGGGGCGTAGCCGTCGGCCGGCCACTGCGACCGGCCGGCCGCTCAGGCGCTCAGGCGCTCAGGCGCTCAGGCGTGGAAGCCGCTCAGGCGTGGAAGTCGCTCAGGCGTGGAAGCCGCTCAGGCGTGGAAGTCGCTCGGTCGGTCAGCCGTGGAAGTCGCTCGGCCGGACGCGGTAGACTTGTAGGTTGAGCCCGTAGTACTTGGCCGTCTCGCCCACCCACTCCATCCCGAGCCGCTTCGCCATCGCGATGGCACGGGTGTTGTTCGGCCGGGCGACCGCGAACAGCTCCTCGGTCTCGTGGGTGAACGCCCACGCGATCAGGGCCCGCCCGGCCTCGGTGGCGTATCCCTTCCCCCAGGCGTCGGGGGCCAGCTGCCAGCTCATCTCCAGGTCGTCCTCGAACGGCGGCAACAGCCGGATGCCCAGGCCGCCGACCACCGCCCCGTCCTCCTTGCGCTGCACGGCCCACCGGCCACGCGGGGGCGGCAGGTTCGGCTGGGCCTCCTGCCAGGCCTGCAGTACCGAACGCATCGCCGCCACGTCGACGACGCGATCCATCACCGGGGTCAGCCAGTGGGCGACATCCGGCGAACCGTAGATCGCCAGGGCGGCTTCGGCATCGTCGGGGGACCAGTCCCGGATGATCAGCCGATCGGTGGCCAGCGAGATGTCCATGGGCCGGAACCTCCTCGCGCTTCCTGAAGCACATCATCCCCCGGCCCGCCGGTCCGTGCGCGAGGAGCGCCCACCCGCCGGGGCGGAGCACCGGCGCGGGCGGCCTCAAGACGCCCTTCGCCACCTACGCCATGGCCACGACCACCGCCGGCGGGCCGCTGACCGCGGGCGCCGACGGCGTGCTGCGCCGCTGGCGCTCACCAGTGCGGCAGATCGAGGGGGCCGGGCAGCTCGGCGTCCTGGTCCTTCAGCCCGGACGGACGCCTGATGGCCGCGCCCCAGCAGGTCAGGGCAGCGCCGCCGACCCCGCGATCGCAGTCCGTCGGGCTCTGGGACCTCTTCGCCTCCCCGGGCCCCGCCCTCGTCACGACGCTCCCGGTCTCGGTGCGGAGCACCGCGTTCATCCGTCCCGGCGCGCTGCTCACCATCGGATGGGAGGGCGAGGTCCAGCTCTGGAACGTGAGCGATCCGCGCAACCCGGTCAAGCCGCCGGCCTGGGCACCGCGGACTTCCCCGCGACCCCGACCGGCGTGGGTGATGTGATCGTCACCTTCGGGGTGACCTGGGACGACGGTGGCCACCTCATGGCGGTGATCCGCGGCGGAGCGCTCCACCTGTGGCGGGTGACCGACACGCTCGACGCGAAGGAGATGGGGGCGATCCCCGCCCCCAAACGCCGGCGGCCACGACGCCGGTGTGCTGAACCACGGTCGCGCGGCCCACCTGGCGACCAGGAGCGGCTTCGACAGGTGGGACGTCGGCGACCCGGCGAAGCCGCGGCGCGCGGGCTCCTCGGAGATCAAGCCCCCGGACGGCTCCACCGGCTCCGGAGACGAGCTGAACATGGGCTCGGCGATCTCCCGGGGTACCCCGGACAGCGCCGTCCTGGCCGTCACCAGCACACCGGACACCACCTGCAAGTGCGCGGCCCTGGAACGGTTCCACTTCGCCGGCGGCGGCGAGCCGACGTCGCGGGTCACCGTGCCGGGATCCTTCGGCGACGCGCTGGGCCTGAGCAGCGACACCCGACTGCTCGCCGCCGGTGGGAACAGTGGGAACACGGTGGCCCTGTGGGACATCGGCGATCCGCGGCACCCCCGGCCCCGGTCGACCATCCGGACGGTGCAGGACGTCCAGGGCGTCGAATTCGCCCCGGACGGCACGCGCATGACCGTCTGGAACAAGTCCACCCCGGAACTCTGGGACCTCCGGAACTCTGGGACCTCCGCTACCCCACGGCCCCCGCCCGGGTGGCCGCCGTCGCCAATCCGAACAGCAACCAGATCCGGGCGGTCGCGCTCGGGGCCACCGGACCGACGCTCCTCGTCGCGTCCAGCCAGACCGTCGCACTGCTCGACGCCGACCCCGGCAACCTCGCCACCCGCCTGTGCACCTACAGCGCCGGAGCCGTCACCCCCGCGCAGTGGCAGCGGTACGCGCCCGACATCCCCTACCGGGAGCCGTGCCCGAAGCGCCAGCCCGGCCCGGTGACCGAGCGGAGTCACCCGGCCGGCATGGCCTCGACCAGTGGGAACACCGCGGGTCGAGGCCGCACCGCGCCCGGAGCTGACGGCCGGTCCGGGCGTGGGGTAAACCCCCCGAACCGGCCGGGTGACAGCGGGATGGGCGACCGGTGCGCCGGCCCGGCAGGCTGGGTACGAACCAGCACGGCACCGGAAGTCAGGGGAGATCGATGAGGACACGTACGGGGATCGCGGCACTGTGGGTGGGACTGTGCGCGGTGGCGGTGACGGGGTTCCTCCCGGCCTCGGCCTCGGCCTCGGCGTCGGCCGTCGCGGAGCGGGTGCCCGCGGCGCCGCCCGTCGGTCTCACGGAGGGCATCGACCAGGTGGTCGCGGACGGATTCCCGGGAGTCGTGGCGTACGCCAGGAACGGGGCGCGGGAGTCCCGGGTGGCCGCCGGGGTCGCGGACACCGCGACCGGCGAGCGCGCCCGGCCGGACCAGCGGTTCCGGATCGCCAGCAACACCAAGTCGTTCGTGTCCACGGTGCTCCTCCAGCTGGAGGGCGAAGGACGGCTCTCGCTGGACGACAGCGTGGAGAAGTGGCTGCCCGGTGTGGTCCAGGGCAACGGCAACGACGGCCGGACCATCACCGTCCGGCAGCTGCTCGACCACACCTCGGGCATCTACGACCCCACCACCGAACCGGAGTTCTTCGCCCCCTACCTGGAGCGCCACGACCGGGGCTACGTCTACACCCCGCGCGAGGTGGTGGCCCGCGCCGTGCGGCACGCGCCGGCGTTCACCGCACCCGACCACGGCTGGGAGTACTCCAACACCAACTACCTGCTCGCCGGTCTGGTGATCGAGGCGGTCACCGACCACAGCGCGTCCACCGAGATCCGCCGGCGGATCCTCGAACCGCTCGGCCTCAAGGACACCTCCTTCCCGCTGACCGACCCGGCCGTCCACGGCCCCCATCTGCACGGGTACGACCTCAAGGGACAGGACGTCACGCGCTTCAGCCCGTCGTACGACTGGACGGCCGGTGCCATGATCTCCACCGTCGACGACCTGGCCCGCTTCCACCGCGCCCTGTTCGGCGGCAAGCTGCTGCGGCCCGCCCAGCAGCGCGAACTCCTGACCACGGTGCGGCCCGCCGACACACCGGTGGCGTACGGACTCGGGGTGCAGCGGATGGACCTGCCGTGCGGCTCGGGGCCGGACGCCAAGCCGCCGGTCGCCGTCTGGCTGACCGACGGCGGCGGCCCCGGCTACACCAGCTACTCGCTCACCACCGTCGACGGGGAGCGACAGCTGGTCATCGCCGCCAACGTCTACGACCTCGGGGCCGACCTCAAGCACCAGGCGCCCTTCCCGCTGGGCAAGGGGATGGTGAAGGCGCAGACGGCAGCCCTGTGCGGCTGACGCGCTGAACCGGCCGTGCCGTGCCGCCTGACCAGGAGGCGCCCCGGCCGTAGCGCCACCGGGGACGGCGGCGGTCGGACGTCCTCAACCGCCGTCCGCCGCAGCACCGGTCGGCGCCTCGTCACACCTCGGCGGCCGACCGGTGTCGCGCCGGTGCCCGCCCCGATCCGTGCCGCCCCGCACGACAGCCGCCGCACCGGAAGTCGGCCCGCCCGACTTCCGGCGCGACGTCCGTGCCGCCACGCCCGCCGTCCAGCCGCCCCGCGCCGTCCCTCACTACCTTGAGTCGCATCGGCGGGGCCGCAGTGGGGCGGCTCCCGCGCCGGTCGAAGGGACGCAGACGCATGAAGCGACGCACCGCCACCGTTCTGGGGGCCTGGCTGGCGGCGGCCGCCCTGGCCGTCGCGGTACCGAACACCGCGTACGCGGCCCATGGCGTGCTGATCATCGACGGCGGCGCGCACCAGGACCCGAGCGGCTGCTACCCGTTGGGTGACTTCGTCCGCCCGGTGGTGACCAACCTGACGGACTCCGCGGTCCAGGTGCGGAGCGGGACGGACTGCTCCGGCCGGATCGAGGCCCTGGTCGTCCCCGGACAGACCTACGCGCCGATCGCCGGCCGGAGCGTCCTCGTCCCCTGACACCCGCGAGGGACCCTGCCGGTCGGACGCCGCATCGGGCTCCGGAGGTCGTCGCGGCCCTCGGCCGCCTCCCTGCCGGTGCCGCGCCGCTCCCGTCTCACTGGTCGCGTCCTGCTGTCGGCACCTCGTTGTCAGTGCCTCCGGCTAGCCTGCCGGCGACCGTCGACAAGCCGGGAAAGGGTCGTCCGCCATGCCGTCACTCCTGCGCCCACGCGCGCTCTCGCCGGGCGATGTCGTCGCGGTCGCCGCGCCCTCCGGTCCCCTCGACGGAGCGGACGCCCCGCTGCTGGCCCGCGGCGTCGGGACACTGCGGCGGCTGGGTTTCGAGGTGCGCGACTCGGCGGTGCTCGCCGCAGCCCGCCCCCGTTGGTGGGCGGCGGGCTCCCCGGCCGCCCAGGCCGAGGAGTTGAACGGCCTGCTGCGCGACCCGGGGGTGCGGGGCGTCATCGCCCACACCGGCGGGCAGGCCACCCTCGGCTACCTGGACCTGCTCGACCTCGACGCGATCCGCGCGGACCCCAAGCCGCTGCTGGGCTGCAGTGACATCTCCCTGCTGCTGCTCGCCCTGTACGGCCGGACCGGTCTGGCGGGCATTCACGCCGACATGGCGACCTACGGGCTCGGTCACTCCTGGCACACCCTCCCGGGCCGGTCCGAGGAGTTGGCCGCCCTCCACCGTCGGCTGCTCACCGTGCCCGAGCCGCTCGGTGCCCTGCCCGCGCTGTCGGGCTGGGAGTGCTGGCGGGCCGGGCAGGCGCAGGGACCGCTGGTCGGTGGGCTCCTCAACCGGCTGGTCTCCCTGCAGGCCACCCCGTACGCCCTGCCGGCCGAACTCTTCGACGGCGCGGTGCTGTTCTGGGAGGAGGTCGAGCGCCCGCTCGCCGCGGTCTGGAGCGATCTGCACGTCCTGCGGCTGTCCGGGGTGCTGGACCGGATCGCTGCGATGGTGGTCGGTGTCCCGCACCGGCTCACCGCCTCCGGGGGCGCGCAGGGGGCGCCGGCGCTGCGCGAGGTGGTCCTCGACGTTCTGGGCAGCCGCGACCTCCCCGTGCTCGGCCAGGTCGACATCGGCCACGCCGGTCCCAACCTCCCCCTGCCGCTGGGCATCCGCGCGGCGGTGGACGCCACCGCGCGGACCTTGACGCTCCTGGAGGCCGCCGTCACGGTCTGACCTCCGGGAACGCTCCGCACCCGGAACGGCCGTCTACGTGAACGCCGGTGCGGTCAAGGAGGGTGACGGCACCTACGTCAGAGGCCGTGGGCCGAGCCACGACGCTGGGGTCGCCCACTGGCCGTCAGCCGAGGCCGCGAGATGGCCGGTGAGCCAGTCGACATCCGTCGCGGCGTCCGAGCGATTGCCGTGCTGTGAACAGTTCGTCGCCGGGTGAGCCCGGGGCCGAACCGGGACTATTCGAGCGCCGCAGCAGCCAGGGTGAGTGCGTCCTCCAGTCGGTCTCGAACGGGGTCGGGCAGGGTGGCGGAGCCGAGTGCACAGGTGGCGAGAGCCCGATTGAGCTCCTCTGTTCGGCCGGGTCCGAGATGGCGGTGGGCGGCGGGGTGGGCGAGGAGGTCTCGCAATGCGTAGCCGTCGCCGGATTCGGTCGTTCGGTCGGCCAGGTGTCGAAGGAGGTCTCGGGCGGCGGGGGTGTCCGGGCCGGCTGCGTCGAGAGCGGTCAGGGCGAGGCGGGTGGTGAAGACGGCCAGGCCCCCGTCCGATTCGAGTGCGAGGCAGTGGTCGATCGCCGCCTCGGCAAAGTGCCGGTCGCCGGGGCGGCACAGCGCGGTGAGTGCCGCGGTGACGGCGTCCTCCCAGGGGCCGCCCGGCTGGGTTTCCTCCAGCAGTGCGAGGGCGCCGGCCAGGTCACGGGTGGTGGCGGCGGCGAGGACGGCGGTCTGGCGGCCGTCGAGGATGCGCAGGCCGATGCCGCGGTGCTCCTCGACATGACGAAGGGCGTCGCTCCAGCGGCCGGCGGCGGTGAGGGCGCGGGTGCCGTCGGCGATGACGACCCGCCAGAGCCACTGGAGGACCTCGCCGCGTTGCTGGTCGGTCTCGGTGAGGCGGGTGGGAACGGTGATGCCGTCGAGCGTCGCCTCGGTCGCGGTGGTGACGGCGCGGTAGAGGTCGAGGAGGAGCTGGTGGCCGTGTTGGTGGCGGCCGGCGCGGATGTGGAGGCGGGCGAGATTGACGATCGGCTCCAGGCCGCGGATGGCGCTCATCGCCGGGAGCGGGCCGCGGGTGAGGTAGCGGGTGGCGTGGCGCCGGCACAGCTCGCGGGCGTAGTCGGGCAGGGCGAGGTCGGAGGCCAGGAGGGCCGCCTGGTTGTAGACGGTGGAGGCCACGCTCGGGTCGGCCTGCCCGGCGGCCGTGTCAGCCAGCTCGGTGAGCCGGCCGACACGCACGTCGAGGGGCAGGCACGCGGGCCGGTGGCGGGCGACCAGCGGAAAGCGCTGGGCGACGGGACCGGTCGGGTGCACGTGGGTCACTCCCAGATGACGGTGATCGGGTGGTTGGGGCGGTCCAGGACGAACCGGCCGGTGGCCGGGGCCGCCGTGGTGGGGGTGTCGGGGAGTTCGAAGCGCAGGGCCCGGCCGCGGAAACCGGTGTTCCAGGTGCGGATCTGCTCGGTGACGAGGGCGGCGAGGGCGGCACCCGCGGGGTCGTGGCCGATCACGCCGGTCTCGTAGGTCTTGCGGCCGTCGGCATCGGGCTCGCCGGGGCGCAGGGTGAGGTAGGCGAGCGATCCCGCGTCGACGGTGGCCATGGCGCCCCATCCGAACATGGGGTTCACGCCGCGCTCGTGGGCGTTGCCGGTCACGCTCATCCGCATGATCGAGTGCGGGAGTGTGAGGGCCAGCCACAGGTCCTGGTACTCGTAGGTGGTGCCTGCCGGGATCGTCACGCCGGTCCAGGTCTCGTGGCGCCCGCTGTCGAGGACCCCGGCCAGCAGCTCGGCGTCGACGGCGTCGTGCTGGTCCTTGTGGACCTGGAGCGTGATGTCGCCCTCGCCGGTGAGGGCGACAGTGCGGCGGGCGTCGTCCATGCTCCCGCGCAGCGGCATGAATACGGCGAGCTGGTCGTCGACCGACACCCAGCCGTTCTCGCGGCGTTCGAAGGCGATCGTGCGCGAGGCGGTGCCGCGCAGCCGCAGCGGGAGCACGATCCGCCCACTGGGCTTGACCTGGCGGAGCCACGGGGTGGGCATCTCGCTGGTGCTCACCGTGGCGATCACCCGGTCGTACGGGGCGCCGTCCGGGTGGCCGAGCGCGCCGTCGCCGAGGACCGTCTCGACGTTGGTGATGCCGGCGTCGGCGAGGTGCTCGCGGGCACCGTCGACGATGTCCTTGTCCACGTCCATCGTCACCACGTGTCCGTCGGCGCCGACGATGTGACCCAGGTAGGCGGCGTTGACACCGGTTCCCGCTCCGGCTTCGAAGATCTTCTCGGCGGGCTGAGGGTCGAGTTGTTCGAGCATCAGAGCGACGATCGCGGGCTGGGAGGCGGCGCTGATCCGGGTGCCGGATCCGTCCGCCTTGGTGTAGGTGGGATTGTCGGCGTAGGCGGTGGCCAGCGGGAAGCCGGGGAGGAAGCGCTCGCGGGGCACGGTGCGGAAGGTGCCCTCCACCGTAGTGCGGTGGATGGCGCCCTGGACGAGAAGGCGGTCGGTGAGTGCGTCTCGCAGCTGTGCGGCGGACGGAGTGGCGGTTTCGTTGCTGAGTGTAGTCATGCTGGTGACCCTAGTGGTTGTGTGGATGATGGATTTCGAGGGCTCGGGGCTCTCGGCGGAGTGGAAGACGGCAGCCAACGCCCGTGCGGCCATGGCGGCTTGGTGGTTCACTGGTAAGCCGGAGCGGTTGGCGTGAAAGAGGAGATGGTGCGCGAGGACGGCCCGAAGCCCGCGGGTGAGGATGCCCTCGCGGGCGAGCCGGGCGAGGTCCTGCCCGGCTTGCTGGAAGGCGTCGACCCAGCCGCCGTTGTGGGCGAGCGGGGTGGTGTCGCGGGTGAGTGCCCGGGTGTCGAGGCGCATGAGGTGATGCATGGCGGCGGTCAGGGTGGCCGTTCGCTCGGGGGCCACGGGGGCGGGGGCATCGCGGTGCATCGCGAACTGGGCCCAGACGGCGCCCTGCTCGTACCAGTCGAGTCCAGCCGCGCGGAGCATGGCCGAGACGAGGACGACGACGGTCTCGGCCCGGCCGAGTGCGGGCGGTCCGGGCTCGGCGGTCCGGGCCAGCAGGTGTCGGCTGTCGGTGTGGAAGAGGCGGTGGGCGACATCCATGGCCTCCGGGCCGCCGAACGCCTCGGTCTCAGGCTCGTAGATCACGGTGGTCCAGCCTTCGACGGTGCCTTCCTTGGCGAGCGCGTCCAGGAGGGCGGTGACGGCGGGTGTGGCTTCGGCAGCGCGGTAGCGCAGCCGCAACCCGTCCTTGCGCATGTACCACCAGCCGTCCAGTGCGCCGGAGTGCTGGGCGGCGTTGAGGACGGGGGCGAGGCGGTCGGCGGCGAGGCGCTCGGTGGCGTCCCGGTCGGCGGGGCTGATGGTGTGTTGGATCCAGCCGGTGGTCATCGGATCGGTCCTCGGTCAGGGGTCAGAAGGTGAGCAGGCAGGCGTCCCAGCGGGTCGCGGGAGCGGTCCCGGTGGCGGGCGCGAGCAGGGCGAGGGCGGTACCGGCGGCGCCCTCCAGGAACGCCGGCCCCGCTGTCGCCAGGAGGTTCTGTGCCAGCCCGTCGGGGTCGGTGCGCGGCGGTTGGGTGGCGCCCAGGAGCAGGGCGGCGGCCGAGCGCAGCCGGGCGGCGTTGCGCGGGGAGGCGTCGGCGGCGGCGCGGTGGGCGATGTGGGCGAGCCCGGCGTAGCCGTGGCAGGCGGACAGGTCGGTGGTCGCGGCGAGGACCGTGGGGTCCACCAGCACGGTGGCCAGCGTGTTCTCGGCATCATGGCGAAGGTGCTGGTCCCCCAGAGCGAGAGCGGCGAGCTGTCGGGCGCGCGCGACCCCTGCGGTGCCGTAGCACCAGCTCGGCCGTTGTGGCACGAGCGGCCTGCGGTCCGGGCCGGCCAGGTCCGCCGCCGTGATCCAGTACGGCCAGGCGTGGCCGTCGCGCCAGCGCTTCAGCCAGGTGAGGACGGTACGGATCGCCGCACGCTGGCCGTCGACCTCGACACCACGCCGCAGCGCGAGAGCGAGCAGAGCGAGCGGTCCGGCGATCCCGTGTGCGAGCCCGGTGTTGGCGTGCCCGCCCGGGAATCGCTCGTCCCTTTCGCCGGACGGGCCGTCAAGGCTCCACCAACCGGGCAGGACCTCGCCGTCGTGCTTGACGTCGTAGGTCAGGTGGACCAGGCACGTGAGGACGCGCCGGATGGTCCTGCCGTCTGGAGCCCGGACTAGCAGGACGGCGCCGACGCCGGCCAGCCCGCGGATCGTGTCGAACTCGGCGAGCACCGGCAGGTCGCCGCGCTCGATCCGTGCCTCGGCCTGTTCGCAGCGGCGCACCGCGTCGGCTGCCACGACCTGGTCGAGGTGGTCGAGGGCGCGCCGGTACGAGCCGGGCCGGGCCTGGGCGGCGCAGGCGAGGGTGTGCGCGAGCGCCGGGGCACCGTAGTAAAGGTAGCTGTCCGCTCCACGGGTGACCGGGAGGCCGGCGGCGACCGCCAGCCAGGCGCGGGCGTTGGCCCACGGGCCGCGGCCGGTGGCGGCGCGCTCGATGTGGAGCAGCGCGATTCCGGGAGCGCCGTGGGCGAGGGACTGGCGCCACTGCGGGCGCGACGACCAGGCAGCGGGCACGGCCGCCGGGTCGGCGAGCAGCTCGGCGATCCGGTCGGACAGCCGGAGGGCGGGGTGTGGCTGCGGGGTCACAGGTCACGGTTCCTGGAGAGGCGGGCGAGGGCGGCGGTGCGGGCCAGGTGGAGGACCTGAGCCTCGTCGTCGAAGTCGATGCGGTGCGCGCGGACGTAGCCGCAGTGCAGGAGGGATCCGAGCACGTCATCCGGGGCCACCCCCTGCGTGCTGGGGCCGGGGAAGAGCCGGCGGTAGGCGTCGAGGGCCCGGTGGCGGTCGGCCCAGGCGTCGACGATCGCGGCGCCACCCGGTTCGGCGCGTAACGCGGCCCATCCGTCGGCGGGATCGGCCAGGCGGACGGCCGCGCGGAACACCGGCCGCGCGACGGCGGCCGGGGGTTTCGCAGGGACGTTGGCGACCAGCCAGCGCAGCCCGGCGGTGGCCGAGCCGGTGAAGCCGGCCGTGATGGCGACCGCGTGGGCGGCGAGGAGCGCCTGCCGGTCGGGTGGTGAGGGCTGGGACAGCTGGGTGAGCACGGTAGCGGAGTCGGTGCGGAACACCTCTTCGGCGGCGGCCCAGGCCTCTCCCTCGCCCCACCGGCCCGTCTCCGTGTAAGAGGTCGGGTAGACGACCTCCGCGAGCAGTCCGGCCCGGTGGAGCTCGGCGGTCCAGCTGCTGATCACGCTGGTGGCGGAGCCGAAGTCGTTCGGGTCGGGCAGGGCGATACGCAGGCGCAGGTGCTGGCGCGGATCGCGGAAGCGGACGAACCACCAGGCCGGCCGGCCCAGGCGTTCCAGGAGGTCGGGCAGGTGCTGGGCGAGAACGGTGTCCTGGCGCTCCGGGTCGCCGTAGAGGGAGGCGAGGAGAACCCGGGAGGTGCCGGGCGCGTCGCCGTGGCCACGAGCCAGGACGCGAGCGGTGGTCGGCTTGGGCAGACGCGGCCAGGCCGGGGGCCGGGTGGCGGTGACTGGGACGACGACCTCGTGCGCGCGGCCACAGGCCCAGCCGAGGTCGGCCGGGTCGGGGGCTTCGACGAGGACGGCGTGCGGGCCCGAGTCGAGGTGGTCACGCACAAGGGCGCGGTGACCGGGGTGGTGGAGGTCGAGCGGTAGGCCCTGGCTGTCGGCCGTCAGCACCACGTGCCGCGGTGCCCGGCGTCGCTCCACCCATACGGTGAGGGCGTCGTCCCACTGCTCCCACGGGGCGTTCCGGGGAGGGAGTTCGGCGGAGGTGAGCCGCCAGGCGGCGGGGGAGAGGACGACGCGGCCGTGCCGGAGCCGGGGCCGGAAGGGCAGCGAGCAGAGGGAACTCCAGGAGAAGCGGGTAACCTGCGCGGCCTGGGCGCGGGACAGTTCGGTGATGAGGCGGGCCAGGGGCGGGGTGTGGGTACGGAGGTTCAGGGCATGGGTGGCGGCGGCCTCGATCCGCACCCCGAGGGCCGGTGAGGCCAAGTACATCCGACGCCCGTCGCAGCCGACGGTCAGGTCCTCCGGGCGCAGGACTCCGTCCGAGCTCGGGCGGTGCTCGGCGAGGGCGATCACCAGCTGGCCGGACCGCACGCCGCGGGCCACGTGCCCGGTGACCGGGTCCAGCGGCGGGAAGGACAGCTGCGCGGTGACGGTTCGCTCGTCCATGGTCGGCAGGCTGGTCAGCACGTCGCTGAAGGCCGCTCGGTGCTCCGGGGCGAGGAGGTGGAGGAAGCGGCCGATCAACACACCGGCCGCGTGGGACGCGGACACCACCTCCAGCCGGAACTCGCCCCGGTCGAGGGAACGCTGGGTCCGGGCGTGGATGCGGACCACGACCTCCAGGTGCGGGGGGAGGCGCGGTTCGTCCGGGCCGAGGTCGAGGGCGGCCAGCAGCTTGTCGTCGAGGACGACCTCACGGGCGCCGTCGAGAGCCGCCTGCTGCGCGACAGCGGCCAGGACCTTGTCGCGTTCGTCAAAGCGCGGGACCTCGGCCGGCCGGGCGCTGGGGTAGCCGTCCGGCCAGCCGATTCCGCTGTCCTCCACCATGTCGAGCAGCGGGACCAGCGCGCCGCGGCCGTACCGCTCGTAGAACCGCTGGTGGTAGGCCCGCCATGCCGCGGTGCCGTTGGGCAGCGCGCTGAGCCGGGTGAGTAGGCCGGCCGCGCGCGCGGCTTCGTCGGCCACCGCCTGAGGGAGTACGAGGTCGGCGTCCAGGCGCAGGTCGACGGTCGGCGCCGGGCGTTCCGGAGCACCGGCGTCGCTGACGGTGACCGCGTTCCGAGCCCGGTCGCGGACGGTGCGGTCGGGCGCCCCGTTGTGGGCGGCGAGCAGGCTTTCGGTGGCGCGCAAGTCCGCGACCAAGGCGGCGGTGCCGGGGACCTGGTCGGCACCGACGTCATCCAGCGCCGCCAGGAGGTGGCCCAACGGGTCCGGTTCGGTGGCCGGGGCGTGGAGGTTGGTGATCAGAGCACGGGAGGCGACGAGCGCGGACAGGACCCCGATGATTCGTTCAGTGGGCACCGTGGGGAAATCGGTGCCGAGCTTGGTGACCAAGTCCCCGAGGCGGATCGGGTGTCGGGCGTCGGCGAGGGCGGACGCGACGGGGCGGGTGTGACGGAGAGTGGTCTCTGCCGCCGTCGTTCCGTCGGGCCCGGGGAGGGGCTGGTGGGGGATCACGAGGCGGTCGCCACGCACGTGAACGGTGTTGTTGGTCATCACGTCCAGTCGGAGCAGCAGTTCTTGTTCCAGCCGCTCGATCGACCGGCTGAGGAAACCGGCCGAAGCCCGGGTTACCACGCGGTGGTCGGTGCCCCAGCGGACCTCGCAGGACGGTCCGAAGACAGCCGCCTGCACACCGGCGAAGTGCCCGAACGGGGTCGGCCGGGCCTGGGCGCGCAGCAGGTAGCGCGCGGTCGACAGGGCGGCGCGCCGTACCTCCCGCCGGGCCGGCTGCTGGGCGGTGACCAGCTTCTCGACGTGACGGGCGAGCACCGGGCTGGCCAGGGTGAGCGCCTCGGCGATGTGCTCGTCGCCCCACAGCGTGCGCAGCCACTCCACCTGCTGGTGCGTCAGGTCGGGGCTACCGGCGCCGAGGTCAGGCCAAGGGGGCACCGCCGGGTCGGGGCGGGCGACGGCGCGCACGAGCGCCACGCCGGCGGCGCGGTAGGAAGCGGACGTGCGCATGACGGACCTCGGAGGCTGGTAGGGGAGGGGAGGGAGTGCCGTCCAGGAGCGCCGGGAGGTGGGTCCCGGCGCACCCGGCCGGGGTCGATCAGTGAACGCCGGTGGTGCAGGCTCCGCAGGTTGCGCCGCAGCCGTCGTCGGTGAGCACCTGCAGGCTGGCCGCGTCGGCCGTCTCGACGGTGCGGACGTCGAGGTCGAACTCGTCGGCGACGCCGGAGGCCGGGGCGGCCGGGCTTTCGACGGTGATCTTCTGAGCCATGTGGTTCCTCCTGTGGGAATTCCCTCGTGGGACCTGGCGCCAGGGCGCGGGATGCGCCCCGCATCACCAGGAGACGGTGGGGCGGGCGTATCGCTTGTCGACGGCCGGCAGTCGACCGTCCGGGGGTGCCCGCCGGATGGGTTTCGGGGTCGGGCGCGGGTGTGCCGGTCTTCTTCGCGGTCCGGTGGTGGATCCGGGCAGCGATGCACTCAGCAGGTGGGACGACGTCCGGCCGTGGGCGTGCACGCCGGCTACCGGGCCGTTGCTCCCGGGGCGCCGGAGCCAGCGGGCGTGGGCCAAGGCGCGGGAAAGCCGGCGTCCAAGCCGACCACGGGGTGCGGATCACCGAGCGCTCGCAGCAGTAGCCGTTCGCCCCGAAACGCCGTTCGGCCGTGCAGAAAGCGGTGGTTGTCCACGACGAACCCCTGCCCGGCGGCCAGTCGCAGTCGGGTCGTGTGTCGGTCGATGGCCCGGCGCAGGGCCGGAAGGTGAGCTTCGGCCTCCGGTGAGAACCGGGCCAGGGAGTCCTGCCTCAGCCGCAGGTGCCACCGCCCGCCGCCCAGCTGCTCCAGGATCGGTGTGAACCGGCCGTCCGCTCCGCCGAAGAATGCGGCTCGCGGCGCCGAAAGCGCCTCCAACGCAGCGGGATGTAGCCCGGCCAGTGCGCCGAGGATGGCCCGCCCGTCCAGCAGCAGACTCTCCCCGCCCGCATCGCCCGCCCGTGCGCACGCCAGCAGGAGCAGGCGTGGCGGTTGCGGCTGCTGCGCGCACTCGGTGTGCAGGTCGAGGTCGCCGCGCCCGAGGCCGGCGAACCCCGCCCGGCCGTCGTGGCGGCCGATGTCCCGGATGACGGTCAGGCCGTCCGGACCGGCATCACGGTGGCGCCACAGCCCGGACATCAACCGCCGTGCCGCGTACAGCACGTCGTCTCGTCCGCCCAGCCTGCCGAGCCGCACCAGGCCGCGCTCGCGCAATACCGCGCCTACGCGTTCACGCACCCTGCCGCTCAAGGACGCGGCGGTGAACTCTTCATTCGCGGAAACGACCGCGACGTCGGAAGACAGCATGGTGGATCCCCCTTGTGAGACCGAGCGGACGGGAGACGACACACTCTCCCCGCCATGTCCTCCCCCAGTGAAGTGACAGATTGTCAAAGCCCGATCACTCGGGGCCTGGGGCTCGCGGCGCCGGAACGCTGCTACGTTCGAGGTGACCGTGCCAGCCCGCGCTCCGTGGAAGAAGAGATGACCGAAATGCCCTACGTGCCGCCGACGTTCCCGATCTCGATCAAGGGTGTGGTCCTCGACCCGCAGAGCCGGGTCCTGCTGCTGAAGAACGAGCGCCAGGAGTGGGAGCTGCCCGGCGGGAAGCTCGAAGGCAAGGAGAGGCCCGAGACGCGCGTGGAGACCGAGATCCGCGAAGAGAGCGGCTGGGAGGCCACCGCCGGCCCGCTGCTGGACACGTGGATGTACGAGCCGCTTCCCGGCCGTCTGGTCTTCATCGTCACCTACGGCTGTACCGCCACCAACGCCGACCGGCCCCCAGTCGTCAGCCACGAGCACAAGGAGGCGGGCCTCTTCCGCCGCGACGAGGTACCCGGTCTGGTCATGCCGCAGGGTTACAAGGACTCCGTCGCCCGCTGGTACGAACTGCTCGGCCGGAGCTGACCCATGGCCCGGCCGGACCCGCACGGTGGCATCCGCTGGCACTGGACCACCCCGAGGGCGCAGGCCATCCTGAGTCGTCGCAGGCTGTCCGAGATTCTCGCCTTCTACCGTGAGTTGTACCAGTTGCCGCAGGAAGAACTCGGCACACTGCTCGGCTACTCCACCTCGTACATCTCCCGAGTGGAGACCGGCAGCAGGACCATCACCGACATCGGTGCCCTGCGACAGATCGCCGAACGGCTTCAGCTGCCACCTCACGTCCTCGGCATCACTGACGACGCCGACGGTGACCACCACGCCGTGATGCAGTTCGCCGACAGCGTCCTGCGGTTGGCAGAGATCGCCCGTCAAGCCGGCCAAGCAGCTGCCGCCGTCGACGAACTGTGGCCCCTCGTCGCCCGTCTCGAAGCCAGAGCTGCCGACGGCCACACCGAGACCGAAGTGCTGCGTCTGCTTGCCCGTGCCCGTGTCGGTCTTGGGGTCGCCCTCGGCCATGTCCTGCCCGAGGAGCGCCTCGCTACGGCCGCACGTTGGACCGGCAAGGGCACGGCGATCGCTCGTCGGCTGGACGATCACAGCCTGCACGCCTACGCCTTGCGCCACCACGGCAACGAGCTGCGCAAGGCCCGCATGCTGGGCGCTGCTCTGGACCGACTGGCGCTGGCCCAAGACCTCGCCGGTACTGCGGAGGAGCGGGCTGAAGCCGTCATCCTGCTGGCCCGGGCCGCAGGTACCGCCGGGCACGCCGGCGCGTTCGACTCGGCGGTGACCGAGGGGCGACGGCTGCTCGACAGCGCTTCGGCAACTTCGCTGTTCTCCGAATTCACCCACCACGAGGTCCACGTGCGAGGTCTGGCCGGTACCGGGCGCATCCGGGAGGCTGCCGCCCTGCTGGACCACGCACCGGATCCCGGCCCGCAGACCACTCCGCACTGGCGCGTCATCTCCGCGATCACCGCCGGCCAGGTGCTGGCCCGTCATGGCGACCGCAGTGCTGCCCGTGAGCAGATGACGGCGGCCATCAAGGCAGCAGCGATGCACCGCCTGCCGCAGCAACTGCAGCGCGTCGTGCGGGCGAGCCGGGGCCTGCCCGAGGTCCGGGAAGAGGCCGAGGAGGCGCTCGCCCGACTGCGCGCGGAAATAGCCGCGTGACGGTGGGGGCAAGGAGTTCAACGGTGTACCTCCTCGGACGGTCTGCATGGCTGTGGCATACGAACAGCGCGGCTCAGTAGGGGAATGACGAGGCGGCCTCGCCGTCGAGGACGGCCAACGGGGCTCTCCTTCCCGGCGGAACCGGATGGACCGCCCGCCCGGTGACCCGGAGTCCCTGCGGCGAGGTGTGGCGGGACCGGTCATTCGGCGGGGATGCCGCGGAGGAGGAAGGGGAGGTGGGCGCCGCGGGCGAGGGCGGTGAGGGCCTGGGTGGTGCGGCGGTGCTGGTCGGTGGCCATGGTGTCGGCGAGTTCGTCGGGTTGGACCCAGTGGAGGGCGATGATGCGGTGCGGGGGGCGGTGGCGGGTGACGGTGGTTTCCTGGGCGCGGGTGAGGCGGCCGCCCCAGTAGACGAAGTTGACGCCTTC
>NZ_JBHYYB010000075.1:0-43358 GCF_042752535.1 Kitasatospora sp. NPDC059327
GAGCGGATGATGCGGGACGCGAAGATCACGCAGATCTACGAGGGCACCAACCAGGTCCAGCGGATCGTGATGGCCCGCAACCTGCCGTAGCGCGTCGGTGGGGCGCCCCCGGGCACCCCACCGCACACCCTGGTCCGAGGTCGCGGCGTGGACACCCGGCCTGTGTGAGAAACCTACAAAGACCTTCAGGTCGAATCGGTTGCGTTGCTCATCTGAATGATCATCAATGCCCTGGCAAGGTGGCAGATGAGTCCACGGCTCCCCGTACTCACCGGTGCGGGGAGTTGTGTCTCTCTCACAATCTCCACTACAGGCAGGGGGTTCGGTCGATGAGTGCCGACAACGACCGGGTGCTGGTCACCGGGCTGGGTGCGACGACGCCGCTCGGCGGGGACGTCGCCTCGACCTGGGCCGGGATGCTGGCCGGGCGGTCCGGGATCCGGGCGATCGAGGACGAGTGGGCGGCCGGGCTGCCGGTGCGGATCGCCGGGCGGTTGAAGGTCGAGCCGTCCGAGGTGCTGGACCGGGTGCGGGCCCGGCGGATGGACCGCTGCCAACAGGTGGCGCTGATCGCCGCCCGGCAGGCCTGGGCCGACGCGGGGGCGCCCGAGGTGGATCCGGAGCGGCTGGCCGTGGTGATCGGTACCGGTACCGGCGGCGCGCTCACCATGCTCGGACAGGACGACGTCCTGGAGGCCTCCGGCGTGCGGAAGGTGTCCCCGCACACCGTGCCGATGCTGATGGCGAACGGCCCGGCGGCCTGGGTCAGCATCGAGTTGGGCGCGCGGGCCGGCGCGCACACCCCGGTCAGCGCCTGCGCGTCCGGGGCCGAGGCGATCGCGATGGGCCTGGACCTCATCCGGCTCGGCCGGGCGGACGTGGTGGTGGCGGGCGGCGCGGAGGCCTGTGTCTGCCCGCTTCCGCTGGCCGGGTTCGCCCAGGCCAGGGCGCATTCCACCCGCAACGACGAGCCCGAGCTGGCCTCCCGTCCGTTCGACGTCGGCCGGGACGGCTTCGTGATCGGCGAGGGCTCGGTGGTGGTCGTCCTGGAACGGGCCGGGTTCGCCGCGGCCCGCTCGGTCCGGGCGCATGCCACGCTCGCCGGGGCGGCGGTCACCTCGGACGCGTTCCACATCACCGCGGCGGCGGCCGAGGGGCAGGTCCGCGCGATGCGCCGGGCGGTGGCCGAGGCGGGCCTGGCCCCGCGCGACATCTCCCACGTCCACGCCCACGCCACCTCGACCCCGCTGGGCGATCTGGTCGAGGCGGAGTCGGTGGCCGAGGCGATCGGGCTCCACCCGGTCGTCACGGCGACCAAATCGATGACCGGCCACCTCTTCGGCGCGGCCGGCGCGCTCGGCGCGCTCGCCGCCGTCCTCGCCCTTCGCGACGGCGTGGTGCCGGCCACCCGGAACCTCGACACCGTGGACCCGGCCGTGAAGCTGGACGTGGTCGCTGGTGCCCCGCGCCGCGGCGCGCTGACCGCGGCGCTGACCAACTCCTTCGGGTTCGGCGGCCACAACGCGACGCTGGTCTTCACCCCGGCGCCGGCGGCCCGCGCCGCGTCGTGAACAAGCCCGGGTCGTGGACCCCGCGTCGTGAACAAGCCCGCGCCGTGAACAAGCCCGGGTCGTGGACCCCGCGTCGTGGACAGCCCCGGGGCGTGAACAAACCGTGCGACCGGCCCGGTCGTCGCTGGTTAGGGTCGGCGCCATGGCTACGTCATCACCGGCCCTGAGGCTGGAACCCGTCACCCCCGACACCGTCGACGCCGCGCTCGCGCTGCAGGCGCGGCCGGACCAGGAGCGACTGGTCTCCCCGGTGGTCAAGTCCCTGGCGGAGGCGTACGCGCACGGCGAGCGGGCCTGGCCCCGGCTGGTCTTCGACGGCGACCGGCTGGTCGGGTTCGTGATGGCGTTCTTCGACATCACCTTCTACCCCGACCGGCCGGGTGACCTGCCGCGCTCCGGCCTCTGGCGCCTCAACATCGCCGCCGACGCCCAGCGCGGCGGCTACGGCCGCTTCGCGGTCGAGCAGGTCTGCGCCGAGATCCGCCGCCGCGGCGGCCGGCGGGCGACGGTCACCTACGTGCCGGGCGACGACGGTCCGGCCGGCTTCTACGCCCGGCTCGGGTTCCGCCCCACCGGCGAGTTCAGCGGTGACCAGGAGGTGGCGGAGCTCGCACTGCCGCCGGCCTGACCCCGGGGAGGGGAGGAGCGGGAAGTCGGCCCGGCCGACCTCCCGCTCCGGCGGTGCGCGGGGTCTCAGCCGAGCAGGAGGTACTTGGTGGAGGGGACGCCCTGCGTGTAGCTGCAGTCCGTGTTCTGGGTGGTCGTGCTGTACGTGAACCCGGAGGGCACGGTGCAGGCCCAGAGGCCGTTGACCGGCTTGCGGAGGTGGAAGGTGGTGGCCTGGACGCCGGGCTGCAGACTGCACGCGCTCGTGTAGGTGATGCGGTCGTAGGTGAACGCGGGGGTGCCCCCGCAGGCGGTGAGCCCGTCGACCGGCGTCCGCAGGTGGTAGGCGTTGGCCGTCACTCCGGGCTGCTGGCTGCAGGCGCTGCCCCAGGTGATGGCGTCGTGGACGAAGCCGGGCGCGCCGGTACACGCGGTCAGCCCGTCGGCCGGGGTCCGCAGATGGAACTGCGGGGCGTTTCAACTGCCGGAGCTGCAGGTCCGGTTCATGGACACCTGGTCGTAGACGTACCCGGACGGGACGGTGCAGGCCCAGGTGCCGTCCAGCCCGTTGAGGGCGGTGGCGGTGGTGGTCGCGGCGCCGGCGGTGCCCGCGGCGGCGGCGCCGGAGAGCACCAGCGTCACCGCCGCGAGGACGGCCAGGAGCAGGCGGACGGAGCCGGTGCGGGCGGTGCGTGCGGTGGACATGGGTCTCCCGAAGGTGGTCGGTGACATGGGATCGCACGGCGGCGCGGGTGTACGCGCCCGCCCGCCGCCGCCGGTTCTAGCACGGACGGCGCCACCGCCACCCCGGCCCGGCACCGAGGTCGGTCGCGGCGACGACGGCCGTCCACTCCCGCCCGGGCCCGGCCTCCGGCCCGACTCAGCCGATCAGCGCGGCCGCCTCCTGCCGCGCCTGGCGCAGCCACCGCGCGCGGTCCGCGTCGGCCGAGTCCGTCACCGTACGGAAGACGGTCCGCCGCACGTCCGTCACACCGACGTACGGCAGTACGCAGGCGGCCCAGATCCGCTGCAGCGGATCACCGAACTCGTCCCGCTCGCGCTCCTCCGGGGTGTCGGAGGTGTTCAGCACCAACGCCCGCCCCGCGCGGAGCAGTCCGGCCGGTTCGCCGTCCGCCGTTCCGAGCTTGTAGGCCACGCCGGGCGCGAGCACCCGCTGCACCCACCCGGTCAGGACGGCCGGCGGCATGCCCCACCAGTTGGGGTGGATCAGGACGAGCGCGTCGAGCGTGGCCACCTCCGCCCGGTGCAGCGCCAGCCGCGGATCGTCCGTCCCGGCCGCGGCGGAGACCGTCCCGGTCTCCTCGGCGGTGAGCGCGGCCGGGAACCCCTCCGCGCAGAGGTCGTGCGCGCGCACCTCGCAGCCGCGGCCGCGCAGTTCGTCCACGACGGCCTCGAACAGCGCGTGGTTGAAGCTGCCCGGCCGCGGGTGCGCCAGATAGACGCCGATCCGCCTGGTGTCCGTGCTCACGGTCATGTCCCGTTCCCCCTCGTCGGTCGGTTCGAGGGCGATGCTAGGCCTTGCCCCGTGCCACCCGGGCGGGGGAGGGTGCGCGGGCCGGACCGGGCCGGAGCCCGTCACCGCCGCCGGGGCGTTCTCCGAGGCCGTCGCCGAGGGCCGCGCGGAGCGCCACCGCGAGGTCCCGGCCGGCCGGCCGCCGGACCGCGCGCTGCCGACGGTCCTCGCCGGGCTCCACCGGTTGCTCGCCCCCCGGCCCCGGCCCGTCCGGCGCCCCGGCCCGCCCCGCGCGCGGGGCCGTCGCGCGTCCGGGAAGGCGGCATGCCATGATCCCTGCATGGGTTCCAACGTTTACTTCGACATCACCATCAACGACGAGCCGGCCGGGCGCATCGTCTTCAAGCTCTTCGACGACATCGTCCCGAAGACCGCCAAGAACTTCCGTGAGCTGGCCACGGGCGAGCACGGCTTCGGCTTCAAGGGCTCCTCGTTCCACCGCGTCATCCCGGGCTTCATGCTGCAGGGTGGCGACTTCACCCGCGGTGACGGCACCGGCGGCAAGAGCATCTACGGCGAGAAGTTCGCGGACGAGAACTTCACGCTCAAGCACACCAAGCCGGGCCAGCTCTCGATGGCCAACGCGGGCCGCAACACCAACGGTTCGCAGTTCTTCATCACCACCATCGTCACCGACTGGCTGGACGGCAAGCACGTCGTCTTCGGCGAGGTCGTCGAGAACCTCGACCTCGTGACGAAGATCGAGTCCTACGGCTCGCAGAGCGGTCGCACCTCGGCGAAGGTCACCATCGCCGACTCGGGCATCGTGGCCTGAGGCCGGACCTTCCGGCGGTTCGAGGAGCAGGAGGGCGGCGCGGCCGGCCTCCTGCTCCTCGCGCGTCCCGGCCCCGGCACCGCGCCCGTCCGGCCGGTCGCGGGCCGCTGGACCTACGACCGACGACCGATGGCCCGAGGTCGGCCGGCACGCTGGAATGGACGCCGTGGATCACCCTTCGGCCGTCGACGGCCTCACCGACACCCAGGTGGACGCCTACCTGGCCCGGCTCGGCCTGCGGCGCCCCGACCGGCCCTCCCCGGCCTCCCTGGCCGAGCTGCACCGCGCGCACCTGGGCGCCGTGCCGTTCGAGAACCTCGGCATCGGGCTCGGGGAGCCCGTCGCCCTCGACACCGGCGCGCTGTTCGAGAAGCTCGTCCTCCGCCGTCGTGGCGGCTTCTGCTACGAACTCAACGGCCTCTTCGCCGAGCTGCTGCGCGCGCTCGGCCACCGGGTGGAGCTGCTCGGCGCCCGGGTCTTCGACGGGGACCGGACCGGCCCGCCGTTCGACCACCTCGCCCTGCGGGTGGAGCTGGACGGGCCGTGGCTGGCCGATGTCGGCTTCGGCCGGTTCAGTCACCTCCCGCTGCGCCTGGACGAGCGCGGTCCGCAGCGCGATCCCGGCGGCGAGTTCACCCTGGTGCCGCACGGCGACGACGAACTCGACGTGCTGATGGCCGGCCGGCCGCAGTACCGGCTCGGCCTGCGACCCCACCGGCTGGCCGACTTCGTGCCGACCTGCTGGTGGCGGACCACCTCGCCCGACTCGCACTTCACCCGCTCGTCGACCTGCTCACGGCTCACCGAGGACGGCGGCCGGGTCACTCTCGGCGGCGCCCGGCTGGTCCGCACCGGCCCCGACGGCGCGCGCGACGAGGAACTCCTCGACGAGGCCGACGCCCTGGCCGCCTACCGCGAGCTCTTCGGCATCACCCTCGACCGCCTGCCCGTGCCCCCGGCACCCGCCGCCTGAGCGGCGGACCGGCCTCAGACGGCCGCCCGGGCGACGGGCGGCTGCCAGGACCCCTCCCGCAGCCCCACCTTGCGGGCCGGGACGCCGGCCCAGACCTCACCGGGACCGGTGGAGCGGGTGAGGACGGCGTTGGCCCCCACGACGGTGCCGGCGCCGACCGTCAGCACGCCCTCCTTGCAGACCACCTTGGCCCCGGCGCAGAGCACCGCGCCGTCCTCCACCACCACCCGTCGCATGGCGCTGCGCTCCTGCGGCACCCACGGGTCGGCCCGCCCGATCGTCACCCCGTTGTAGAGCGTCACGTCCGCGCCGAGCGTGGTGTACGGGTGCAGCACGGTGCCGAAGCCGCGGTGGAAGACCGTCAGCCCCGGTCCGATCTCGGCGGCGGCCGGCACCTCCATCCCGTAGAACGCGAGCGCCTCCTGGACCAGGCGGCCCAGGAGGCGGTGACGGCGGCGGTAGATCAGCGCGGTGACGAGAGACATCCACCCATTGTGTCGGCACGGTAACGCGCCGTCACGCAGGGTCGGGGTGTCACTTCAGGTCCGGCACGGCGGTGTCGTTCTTGAAGGCGTCGAAGACCTGCTTGGCCTTGGCGGAGTCCCACTTGACCGCGGATTCACCGGTGTTGGTCCTGAAGTCCGGGTTGGCGATCGGGACGGTGATGCTCTTGCCGCTGCCGCCGTTGACGTCCTTCATGGCGAGGAAGAGCGAGCCGAGGTCGGTCAGGCCGGCGTCGTCGTCCACGATCAGGGTGCCGAGGCCGGAGTCCACCAGCGGGTAGAAGGTGAACGGGTTCAGCACGGTGGCGGGGGAGGCGGCCTGCTTGGCCAGTGCGCCGAGGAACTTCTGCTGGTTGCGCATCCGGCCGAGGTCCTGGTCGGCCATCTGGTGGCGCTGGCGGACGAAGGCCAGGGCCTGGGTGCCGGTCAGGCTCTGGCAGCCGGCCTTGAGGTCGAGACCGGAGTCCTTGTCCTTCACGTCCTGGTCGATGCACATGTCCACCCCGCCGACGGAGTCGACGATGCCCACGAAGCCGGCGAAGCCGATCTCGGCGTAGTGGTCGATGCGCAGGCCGGTGTTGAGCTCGACGGTCTGCGCGAGCAGCTTGCCGCCGCCGGCGGCGAAGGCCGAATTGATCTTCGAGGTGGTCGCCTTGACCGTCTTGCCGTTCTCGCCGGGGTGTTCGGGGATCGGCACCCAGGAGTCGCGCGGGATGCTCATCAGGGTGTTCCCACTGTCCCCGATGTGCAGGATCATCATCGAGTCACTGCGCTTGCCGCCCGCGTGGCCGGTGTGCAGGTCCTCCTCCTGGGAGTCGGAGAGGCCGTCGCGGCTGTCGGAGCCGACGATCAGCCAGTTGGTGCCCTTCCCGGCCGCGGGGCGGCCGGGGTAGTCGGCGAGCACGTTCTCGTGGTTGAGCTTGGAGTCGGCCCAGAACCAGGTGGAGACGGCGGTGACCATCATGGCGATCAGCAGGCCGAACACCGACCACTTGACGATCCGGCGCCGGGGCCAGCGCGAGGGCCTGGCGGCGGGCGGCTGGGTGCCGCCCGGGGCTATCGGCCCGCCGGGCGTGCCGGGGCCGCCGGGCCCGCCCGGGCCCTGCGCGGGCACGCCGGGGCGGCCGTCCGGCTGCTGCCCGTACGGCTGGGGCTGCCCGTAGCCCTGGGGCGGCCCGTACCCGGGCGCCTGGCCCGGTGGCCGCGTCCGGTCCTGGGCCGGCGGCTGCGCCCGGCCGTACTCCTGCGGCTGTCGCGGCGCCGGGGCCCCCGGGCCGCGGGGGTTCAGCGAGGACGGCAGCGGCGGCTCGGCCGCCCTGCCGCCACCGCCGCGCCCTGATGCGCCGCCGCCGTTGCCGCCGCCCGGGCGGCCCTCCTGCCACGTGTTCATGTGGGAGAGAATGCCCGACGCGGGGTGTGGTGACTCCCCCCGGGGCCCCCGCCAGGGCCCTTGTAGCAGTTTTGATGCACGTGCCGGATCGTTCCACCGCAAGTTCTCACGCCCGTTCTCACGCCCGTCCCCCCGGCCCGTGCGTCCGCCCGTTCACCGGTGGTGCACGGAGCGTCGCGGGGCGGTCGCGGACGGCGGCCCGGCGCGCTCCCCGGCCCGCCCCGACGGCCGGTCGCCCGTCTCACCAAACGTCCCCTCCCGTGTTCACCAGCCGGAACGATCCTTGACCGGTTCGAACACTGCGTGTTTGCATGACTGCATGGATCAGCGATGGACCCTCACGCGTCGGCGGCACGTCGACCTTCAGCGTGTGTCCTGTTCGCTCTGTCGTGGCTGACGCTCGCCCGTCGAACCCCCTCCTCTCCGCACAGCTTCTCCCAGCGTTCTCCGCCGCTGTCCGCGTGGCGTGCTCTCCGCTGTCGTAGCGCCGTCCCCGCTGTCGTAGCGCCATCCCCGCTTCCTGCCCCGAGGTGAACCCATGGCCACCGTGCTGTCCGTTTCCGGCTCCCCGTCCGCGACCTCCCGCACCACCCGTCTGCTGCGCCACGTCGACGCGCAGCTCGAATCCCGCGGTCACCGCGTCATCCCGTTCGAGGTGCGCAGCCTGCCCGCGCACGCACTGCTCTCGGCGGACTTCTCCCACCCCGAGATAGTCGCCGCGCTGGAGCTGTTCGCCCAGGCGGACGGCGTCGTGATCGGCACCCCGGTCTACAAGGCGGCCTACTCGGGCCTGTTGAAGACCCTGCTGGACGTCCTGCCGCAGTACGCGCTGACCGGCAAGGCCGTGCTGCCGCTGGCCACCGGCGGCTCCGCCGCGCACGTGCTCGCGGTCGACTACGCGCTGCGCCCGGTGCTCAGTTCGATGGGCGCCGGCCACATCACCCAGGGTTGGTTCGTGCTCGACCGCCACATCACCGTCCGGGAGGACGGCACGACCGTGATCGAGCGGGAGACGGACGTACTGCTGTCGCCCGTGGTCGAGGCCTTCGCGGTGGCTCTGGAGCGGCTCGCGGCGCCGGTCCTCACGGGCTGACGATCCGTCAGGGCTGGTCCCGTACGGGCCGACCCTGAGGAGGGCGGCGGCGACCCCTAGGGGGAGGGGCGCCGCGCCCCGTACAACTACGGTTGGGCCGCTTCATACCGTCGGATGACGAGCGGTTCGCCCGTCGCTCCTAACGTGGATCACATCCCCGCTCGTGCGGATCAGGACCGAGGTTCCGGTGCGTCCGGGGGCCCTGGGCACACCGGGTGGGTGGGGCTGACACCCGGTCGAGGACTACCGCCTGCACCCTTTCGAGGGGCGGGCGGTGCCGACGAGGCTGGGGGTCAACGGGTGGGCCCACTTCTGAGGAGAATCCAGTGACGACGGCAGCAGCAGCCGTGTACGACCCCCAGCTTCCCGGCGGCACCGCCGCCGTCGCCGCCTCGGCGCGTCAGGTGACCAAGGCCTACGGCACCGGCGAGACCAGGGTCACCGCACTCGACGCGGTGGACGTCGACATCCAGCGGGGCCGGTTCACCGCGATCATGGGCCCCTCCGGTTCCGGCAAGTCGACCCTGATGCACTGCCTGGCCGGCCTGGACACCGTGACCGACGGGCGGATCTGGATCGGTGACACCGAGATCACCGGTCTGAAGGACAAGCAGCTGACCAGGCTCCGCCGGGACAAGATCGGCTTCATCTTCCAGGCGTTCAACCTGCTCCCGACGCTGAACGCGCTGGAGAACATCACGCTCCCGATGGACATCGCCGGCCGCAAGCCGGACACCGCCTGGCTGGACCAGGTCGTCGAGACGGTCGGCCTGGCGGGCCGCCTCAAGCACCGCCCGACGCAGCTCTCCGGCGGTCAGCAGCAGCGCGTCGCGGTGGCCCGGGCGCTGGCCGCCCGCCCGGAGATCATCTTCGGTGACGAGCCGACCGGGAACCTCGACTCCCGGGCCGGTGCCGAGGTGCTGACCTTCCTGCGCCGCTCGGTGGACGAACTGGGCCAGACCATCGTCATGGTCACCCACGACCCGGTCGCCGCCGGCTACGCGGACCGCGTGCTCTTCCTCGCCGACGGCGTGATCGTCGACGAGATGCACGCCCCCACCGCCGACTCCGTCCTCGAACGCATGCGCCGTTTCGACGGCAAGCGCACCAGCTGAGCGGGGACCGGGACATGTTGCTCAAGACCTCACTGAGAAGCTTCCTCGCCCACAAGGGGCGGATGGTGCTCTCGCTGCTCGCGATCGTCCTCTCGGTCGCGTTCGTGTCCGGCACGCTGGTGTTCTCCAACACCGCCACCAGCACCTTCGACCGGCTCTTCGCCTCGACCGCCTCGGACATCTCCGTCCAGCCCCCCAAGAGCGGCGTCGGGGGCGAGGACGGCGCGCCCCGCGGCAAGGCGGCGACCGTCCCGGTCGAGACCGTGCGGCGGATCGCCGCCGCGCCGGGCGTGAAGACCGCGGTCGGCCAGGTGTTCACGCAGGACTCGACCCTGGTCGACCCCGCCACCAACAAGGCGGTCGGCCCGACCAGCGGAGCGCCCACCCTCACCGGCAACTGGACGGACACCCCGCGCAACTCGGTGGAGATCACCTCGGGGCACGTCCCGCAGGGCGGCGACCAGGTCGTGCTCGACGCGGACACCGCCAAGAAGGCCGGTCTCGGCCTGGGCGGCAAGCTGCGGGTGATCACCGGCAGCGGCACGTACGACTTCACCATCGCCGGTATCGCGACCTTCAAGACCACCAACCCGGGCGCGGCACTCGTCTTCATGGACACCCCCACCGCCCAGCGGGTGCTGCTCGGCACCACCGCCTACACCTCGGTCGAGGCCTTCGGCGACGGCAGCCGGTCCGACGAGCAGCTGAAGGCGGACGCCCTCGGCGCGCTGGGCGGCGGCTACCAGGTGAAGACCGCGGCGGAGCAGAAGGAGGAGAACAGCAAGGACGTCGGCTCCTTCCTCGGCTTCATGAAGAACGCGATGCTCGGCTTCGCCCTGATCTCCGCCCTGGTCGGCGGGTTCCTGATCATCAACACCTTCTCCATGCTGGTCGCCCAGCGCACCCGGGAGATCGGGCTGCTGCGCGCCCTCGGCGGCAGCCGCAAGCAGGTCAACCGCTCGGTGCTGATCGAGGCGCTGATCCTCGCCGTGCTCGGCTCGACCATCGGGCTCGGCGCGGGCCTGGGCCTGGCGGCCGGCCTGATCCAGCTGATGAAGGCCGTCGGCATGAACCTCAGCGCCGCCGACCTCCAGATCTCCGCGGACGTGCCGATCGCCGGCTACGGCCTCGGCATCGTGGTGACGCTGGTGGCGGCGTGGTTCCCGGCCCGCCGGGCCGCCCGGATCGCCCCGATGGCGGCCCTGCGCGACCACGGCACCCCGGCCGAGGGCCGCTCCAACGTGGTGCGCACGGTGATCGGCCTGGTGCTGACCGCCGGCGGTGGCGGCCTGCTGGTCCTGGCCGCCAAGGCCGACAAGGCGGCCACCGGCGGGCAGTACCTGGGTCTGGGGGTGCTGCTGAGCCTGATCGGCTTCGTCGTCCTCGGCCCGCTGCTGGCCACCAGCGTGGTCCGGGTCCTCGGGTCGCTGCTGCCGGCCGTGTTCGGCCCCTCGGGCCGGCTCGCCCAGCGCAACGCGATGCGCAACCCGCGCCGGACGGGTGCCACGGCCGGCGCGCTGATGATCGGCCTGGCGCTCGTGATCGGCGCCTCGGTCTTCACCTCCTCGGTGATCAAGTCCACCAACGAGCAGATCGACAAGTCGGTCGGCGCGGACTACATCATCTCCGGCGGCCGGACGGGCCTCACCGCCGAGATGGTGAAGGCGGCCGAGAACACGCCCGGCATCGAGCACATCACCCGCCAGCAGTACATGCCGGCCGTCTTCACCACCCCGGACGGGAAGACGACCACGGAGGGCGTCTCGGCGGTCTCGCCGACCTTCACCGTCGACTTCAAGCTGCCGGTCAAGGCCGGCAGCGCGGATGCGCTCGGACAGGGCGCGATCGCGGTCGGAGAGGCCTTCGCCCAGGACCACGGTCTCGCGATCGGCGACCGGATCGGCGTCGACTACGGCCAGGGCCGCACCCAGAGCCTGCCGGTCGGTGTGATCATGACCAAGGGCAACTCGCTCTTCGACGGCAACTACTTCATCGGTCTGGACACCTTCGGCAAGGCCGTTCCGGTCACCGACCAGGGCAATGACGCGGTCGCCTTCGGCAAGGCCAGGGCCGGCTCGGACGTCGCGGGGACGCTCGCCGCGCTGGAGGCGTCCTTCAAGGACTACCCGCAGGTCAACGTGCGGGACCAGGCCGGCTACAAGGATCTCGTCCAGGAGCAGGTCAACTCCCTGCTCTACATCATCTACGGCATGCTCGGCCTCGCGATCGTGGTCGCGGTGCTCGGCGTCGTCAACACGCTGGCGCTCTCGGTGGTGGAGCGGACCCGCGAGATAGGCCTGCTGCGGGCGATCGGGCTCTCCCGCCGCCAGTTGCGCCGGATGATCCGGCTGGAGTCCGTGGTGATCGCCCTGTTCGGCGCGATCCTCGGGACCGGCCTCGGCCTGGCCTGGGGCATCACCGGCCAGCAGGTCCTCAAGGACCAGGGCCTGGAGACGCTGGCCGTCCCGACCGGAACGATCGTGCTCACGCTGATCGCCTCGGTGGTCATCGGCCTGCTGGCGGCGCTGGTGCCGGCCTTCCGGGCCGGCCGGATGAACGTCCTCGCGGCGATCGCGACGGACTGACCCCCCCGGATCGGGGGATCGGGGGGAGGCGGGGGGGGGGGGGGCGGCCCCCCCCCCCCCCCCCGGGGGGGGGGCCGCCCCCCCCCCCCCCCCCCCGCGGCGTTCCCGCCGAAGACCCCCGCCCCGCACGAGGCGGCCGCGGGCCCGCGCCCGCACCGCTCACCCGCGGCCCGGCGCGGCCGGGGTCACGGACAGCGGACGTCAGACGCCCTCTCGGCCGCCGCCGGTGTCGGAGCCGCCGTGGTCGCGGTCACCGGGGCGGGGGCCGGCGCACCGGTGCCGGCCGGGGCCGGGGCGGGCGTCGTGGCCGGGACCGGACCGGGGGAGGCCGGGTAGTCCCCGCCGGCGTACACCTGGAGGGTCGGCCCCAGCCCGGGGACGGCGGTCGGCTCGGCGCCCGGCAGCGCGGCGGCCAGCGTCCGGGCCGACTCGGCCCAGCGCGGGTCGTAGCGGATCGCCGTCCGGCCGGCCGCCGTCCCCATCGGGGCGTTGGACGGGGCGCCGGTGGTGGCGAAGCCCGCCCGCCGCAGGTCCCCGTCGACCCGGGCGCCGAGCCCGGCGACCCCGGCCGCGTTGAACACCTGGACGTGCACCTGCTCGGGAGCGACGGTGGGGGCGACCGCGGGCGCCGCGGCGCCTGGGGAGGCGGCCCCCGCCGGATCGGTCGCGGGCGCCGGCGCGACGGGCGCGACCGGGGCCGGACCGGTCTGGCCCGCCGCACCGCCCAGCGGCCGGCCGGCCCGGACGGCGTCGAACAGCGCCTTCGCCCCCGCCTGGTCCCAGAGCACGGTCGAGCCCCAGCCGGCCACCTGGTGGTCCACCGTCGACAGCGGCACGGTCGCGAAGTCCGCCCGGCCCGCCGAGAGTTCCTTCAACCTGGTCGCCAGGGTGATCAGGTCGTCCGCGGTGAGGTCCTGGTCCGCCTTGACCGAGCCGAGCAGGCTGTCCGTCAGCCGGGCCAGCCGGACCGGGTTGAACAGGGTGCCGCTGCCGGTCACCTGGTGCAGCAGCTCGGCGACGAACTTCTGCTGGCGGTGCATCCGGCCCAGGTCCGAGCTGCCGTCCACGTGCCGGGCGCGGACGTACTTGAGCGCGCCGGCGCCGTCCAGGGTGCTGGTGCCGGCCGGCAGGTCGAGGCCGGAGTACTCGTCCTTGAGCGGTTTGGCCGTGCAGACCCGCACCCCGCCGACGGCGTCCACGGCCGAGACGAACCCGGCGAAGTTCACCTGGAGGTAGTGGTCGATCCGCAGGCCGGTGTTCTGCTCCACGGTGGCGACGGTGAGCCGCGGCCCGCCCATCCCGAACGCGGCGTTGACCTTGCCCTTGCCGGCCGGGACGTCCTTGTGGGTGACCTGGTCCCGGTGGGCGGGGATGTCCAGGTACGAGTCGCGCGGGATGCTGATCACGCTGGCCCGGGAGCCGTCCCCGGCGACCTGGACGATCATCATGGTGTCCGTGCAGTGGCAGGACTCGCCCCCGGCGTGCAGCACCTCCTTGAGGGTCTTCTCCGGGATGCCGTCCCGTTCGTCGGTGCCGACCACCAGGAAGGTGGTGGAGCCGTCGTCGGCGGGCCGGACCGCGTCGCCGCTGAAGGCGTCCACCCGGTCGATCGAGGAGAGGCCGTGCAGGACCGCCCAGCCGCCGCAGGAGGTGGTGAGGACCCCGAAGGCGATGCCGGCGGCCAGGCGGCGGGGCCAGACGCGCCGCCGTCCGGGCCGGGTGGAGAGGGGGGGAACGGGCATCTCTCGGATGGTAGGGGCGGCCCGCTCCGGGGCGGGTGAGGGCGCGCCGGGGCCGGGGAGTACGGTGGGCCCGATCGGCGAAACGTTCCTTCAGCGCGTGGTGCGTGGAGTTGCCCAGACCGGGACAAGACGGAGACCCGTCCGCACCGGTACGGTGGGCCCCGATGAACACCAAGGCTGCTGAGGAGCTGCCGGCGGTCTCCGTGATCATGCCGGTGCTCAACGAGGAACGACACCTGCGCACGGCCGTCCGGCACATCCTGGAACAGGACTACGCCGGGCCGATGGAGGTGGTGATCGCCCTCGGCCCGTCCTCGGACCGGACCGCGCTGATCGCCGCCGAACTGACCGCCGAGGACGCACGGGTCAGGACGGTGGAGAACCCCACCGGTCGCACCCCCGCCGGGCTGAACGCCGCGATCCGCGGCTCCAGTCATCCGATAGTGGTCCGCGTCGACGGCCACGGCCTGCTGACCCCCGGCTACATCACCACGGCGGTCCGGCTGCTCGGCGAGATGGAGGCCGCCAACGTCGGCGGCATCATGCACGCCGAGGGCGAGACCGAGTGGGAGAACGCGGTCGCCGCCGCGATGACCTCCAAGATCGGCGTCGGCAACGCCTCCTTCCACACCGGCGGCCTGGCCGGCCCGGCGGACACCGTCTACCTCGGGGTGTTCCGGCGCGAGGTGCTGGAGCGGCTCGGCGGGTACAACGAGGAGTTCGTCCGCGCCCAGGACTGGGAGCTCAACTACCGCATCCGCCAGGACGGCGGGCTGGTCTGGTTCACCCCGCAGCTGAGCGTCACCTACCGGCCCCGGCCCACCGTGCGGGCGCTGGCCAAGCAGTACAAGGACTACGGCCGTTGGCGACGGGTCGTCACCCGGTACCACAAGGGCTCGGTCAACCTCCGCTACCTCGCCCCGCCGGCCGCCTTCCTCGGTGTGACGCTCGGTCTGGTGCTCGGCGCGGCCGTCCACCCGGCCTTCCTCGCGGTGCCCGGCGCCTATCTGCTCGGCATCGTCGGCGGCGCCCTGGTCGAGGGCCGCGGCCTCTCGGCGAAGGCCAAGGCACTGCTGCCGGTGGCCTTCGCGACCATGCACCTCAGCTGGGGATTCGGCTTCCTCACCTCGCCGCGTTCGCTGGCCCGCCGGGTCATCGCCAGCCGGGCCCCGTCGGCCGCCGACGTGGTCACCGAGGCCCGCTGACCCGATCCGGCCAATCCCCCGGACCCGCCCGCACCGCCCCCGCTCCGACGCTATCGTCGGGCGCCATGGGGACAGTTGAGGGCGGGTCCGTCGTCGGTGCCCGGGTCGAGCCGAGCGCGGACGTGGACGGCCGGGCGGCGCTCGGCGCCGGGACGACCGTCTGGCACCTCGCCCAGGTCCGCGAGGACGCGGTGATCGGCGCCGACTGCGTCATCGGACGCGGCGCCTACGTCGGTCCGGGCGTGCGGATCGGGGACCGGGTCAAGCTGCAGAACCACGCGCTGGTGTACGAGCCCGCGGTGGTCGAGGACGGGGTGTTCATCGGTCCGGCGGCCGTGCTCACCAACGACCTCTACCCGCGCTCCGTCGGGGTCGACGGCCGGCTCAAGCGCGGCGAGGACTGGCAGGCCCGCGGGGTGACCCTGCGGGAGGGCTGTTCGATCGGCGGCCGCGCCGTGCTGGTGGCCGGTGTGACGGTCGGCCGCTGGGCGCTGGTCGCGGCCGGCGCCGTGGTGCACCGGGACGTCCCGGACTTCGCCCTGGTGGTGGGTGTCCCGGCCCGCCGGATCAAGTGGGTCGGCCGGGCCGGCGAGCCGCTGGAGCCGGACGGCGGGGAGCGGTGGCGGTGCCCGCGCACCGGTGAGCGGTACCGCGAGACGGACGGCCTGCTCAGCCCGCTCTGAGGCTCACTTCGCGCAGACGTCGGTGTCGTCCGCCTGGACGCGCTGGAGGTCCTTGGGCGCCTCGGTCGGCGCGGCGGAGGCGCTGGTGGCGGCGGCCAGGACGTCCTTGCCGAGCACCACGGCCAGTCCGTCCCTGCTGCCCGCCCTCGGGTCCTCCTTGACCGCCTCGGCCGGCAGTCCGAGGGAGGCGGCGAGGGCGGCCGCCTCGGCGGCCTTCCCGGTCGGGTAGGTCACCGAACTGGTCGGCGTGGCAGCGGCGTTGGGCGCGGTCGTGGCCTTGGTGAAGCCCTTGGCCCGGAGCTTGTCGACGGCCTGCTGGGCCTGCCCGGGCGTCCCGCTGCCGTTGCGCACCGCCACCCGCACCTCCCTGGTGTCCACCGCCGGGGTGGTGACGGTCGGCGAGGGCGCGGCCGTCGTCGGCGCCGCGGCCCCCGGGGCGGGGGTCCCGGTGGCGTCCGGCGCGGTGGTCCCGGTGAGCGAGCGGTCGGCGGCGACCAGCGAGAACACCTGCCCGGCGTCGGGCTGCTTGAGCACCAGCCGGTTCTCGTCCTTCGGGTCGTCCAGCACCGGCACGGTGGTGAAGGTGATGTTCTTGGTGTCGACCTTGCTGATGTCCAGCGCCAGGTCCTTCAGCTTGTCGACGCTGCCGATCCCGTCGTCCACGGTGAGCGCCTTGGTGGCCGCGTCGGCCAGCTTCCACAGCTTGGTCGGGCTGGTCAGGGTGTCACTGCTCTTGATCGAGCGGATCATCGAGCTGATGAACTGCTGCTGCAGCGGGATCCGGGTGAGGTCGCCGCCGAGGCCGACGGCGTGCCGGGTGCGGACGAAGGCCAGGGCGTCGTCCCCCTGGACGACATGCCGGCCCTTGCTCATCCTCAGGTGCGAGTCCGGGTCGTTGATGTCCTTGGCCGCGCACACCTCGACCCCGCCGACGGCGGTGGAGAGCGTCTTCACGGCATCGAAGTTGACCATCACGAAGTGGTCGACCCGGATTCCCGTCATCTTCTCGACGGTCTTCCAGGTGCAGCCCGGATCGCGGCCCTCCTGGCCGAGGCTTTCGTTGAACATGGTCCGCGCGGAGCCGGGAATCCGCTTGCCGCCATTGATCTCGCACTCGGGGATCTGCACCATCAGATCGCGCGGAACGCTGATCACGGTCGCGTTGCTGCGGTCCTTGGCGACGTGGAAGAGCAGGGTGGTGTCCGCGTGCCCGGCACTGCCCTCGTCGCCGTACTCGCGGCCCAGGCCCTCGCGGCTGTCCGTGCCGATGACCAGGATGTTGAGCGCGTCACCGGCCGCCTTCGGCCGCTCCTCCTCGTTGCCCAGCTGCACCTTGACGGCGGTGATGTTGTTGTTGAAGTGCTGGTACGCGTAGTACGCCCCGCCGCAGCCGGCCACCAGGACCAGCGCGCCGACACCGGCGGTCCACTTCAGCACCCGCCGGCGGGGGCGCTGGGCGGCCGCCTGCCGGCGGCGGGCGGCCCGGCCGCCGGAGTGCGCGGCGGCGGGAGCGGCCGCCTCGGCCGCGGGGGTCCGCCGGCGCTGGACCGGAATGCCCGCGGCCCGGTCCGGCCCGTCCTCCGGGCCGGGCGTCCCGCGCCGGCTCCCGGTCGGGGGCACCTGTCGGTCGGCGGGGTCGACCTCCTGCCAGTCGTGCTGCACGGGGCTCCCTCCCTCCGACCGGTCCACGGGTGGCGCGCGGGCTGCGCGCCGACCCGGACACACTAGACGAGTCGAGTGCGGGAATTGTTCCTGGTGTGATGTCCGCCATGTTCGGGAACCGCAATTCACCAGGCAGATCACGTTCCGGGAATTCCTTGGTAAGGCCTTTGCCGGGCATGATCTGTACACAAAAGGGTGACCCTGACCAGCGGTCAATGGATCGCGCAGGCATCCACGTCCGCGGTGCGTCCCTCGAAGGAGGGCGGCGCGGTCGCGCTGGGTGACGCGCCGGCGGCCCGGTCCGATCCGGCCGCCCCCGTCACGGCGCCCGACGGCCCCGGGCTCGGGCCCGCCACCGCCGAGGGGTCGGGGGAGCCCGGCGGGCGGACGGTGATCGACCGGTCGTCGCGCAGCGCCGTGAACAACTGGGTGGTCTGCGGTTGCACGAACTCGTCCCGGTCCGAGTCGAAGCGGTACGGGCGGCGCGGCGCGGTCAGGAACACCACGTCGGCGGAGGGGATGCCGCGCAGGTCCTGGGTCAGGTCGTAGAGCGCGCCGAGCGAGGAGAGGCCGCCGTCGGCCCGGACGGAGGAGGTCGCCGCGTCCAGCACCGGCCAGAGCCGGGCCGGGTTCAGCAGGACCCCCTGCGACTGCACCTTGCGGATCAGGGCGGCCAGGAACTGCTGCTGACGGCCCATCCGCTGGGTGTCGCTGCCGTCGCCGAGGGTCTCCCGGGCCCGGACGTAGCCGAGCGCCTGCTCGCCGCGCAGGGTCTGCCGGCCGGCGGGCAGGTCCAGCTTGGCGTCCTTGTCGTGGATCGCCTGCGGGACGCACACCTCGACCCCGTCCACGGCGTCCACCATGGTCTTGAAGCCGTTGAAGTCGAGGATCACGTAGTGGTCCACCCGGATGCCGCTCAGCTGTTCGACGGCCCGGATCGAGCAGGCCGGTCCGCCGGTCTCGAAGGCCGAGTTGAACTGGGCCAGGACCGGCTTGCTCCGGGTGCCGTCCGGCTTCTCGCAGGCCGGCACGGTGACCATGACGTCGCGGGGGATGGAGACCGCGGTCGCGTGCTTCCGGTCCGCCGCCAGGTGCAGCAGGATCGTGGTGTCCGAGCGCTGGCCGCCGGCCTCGCCGTAGGAGGCGTTGGCGCCGGTGCGGTCGTCGCTGCCGATCAGCAGGATGTTCTCGGCGCCCTTGGCCCCGGCGGTGCGGCTGGGCCGCTCGGCCTCCAGCCGGGCCAGCAACTGGTCGGTGGCGGAGTCGGTCCGGATGTTGCCGTCCAGCTTGCGGTAGGCGATCCAGAGCACGGCGCCGCAGGCGACCAGGAGGAAGGCGAGGGCGCCGGCGGTGATCATCAACCACCGCCGGCGCCTGCGCCGGGGCTTGGTCGGGGCGCCCGGGGTCTCCTGGGCGTCCCCGCTCGGGGGGTTCTCGGTCGGGGGGTGCTCGGTGTCGTCCTCGGCCATGGCAGGGATACCTACCCGCACGGCCGGACCCGGGGGTTACCCGAGGCGCAGTGTCACCCGTTCGGACTCGGTGCGCTTCTCCCACTGCTCGGCGCTCAGGCCCTCCGAGTTGCGGCAGAGCACCACCGAGGCGCCCGCCGCGAGCGGGGCCAGCAGGCCGGCCTCCAGGCCCGCCCAGTCCTCGTAGGAGTGGGTGGAGAGCACCCGGTCGCCGGCCGTGATGCCGAGCCGGGCCGCGCCCTCCCGGGCCAGCTGGACGGTCTGGTCGCCGGTCAGCTTCAGCGGCAGGCCGTCGATGCCGGTCTCCAGCGCGGGCGCGTCCGGGGTGACGGGGGAGTACGGCGCGAAGCGGTCGCCCTGGCCGGGCACCTCGGCGGCGTAGTCCAGGAAGCCGTCCGGGCGCTGCGGGAAGCGGCCGCCGAGCGGGCGGAGGGCGAGGGCCACCCGTTCGCCCTCGCAGGCCTGGGCGGCCTCCAGGCCGTCCGGTCCGCTGACCACCAGGTCGGCGCCGGCGGGGTCGCCGCCCGGCACCGCCGTCACTCCGACCGACCAGCAGGCGAGCAGCCAGACGGCGCTCTGCCAGTGGGCGGGCAGCAGGAGGGCGGCCCGGTCGCCGGGGCCGGCGTTCAGCTCGTCCTGGAGCAGGTTGGCGGTCTTGGCCACCCAGTTGTCGAAGGTGCGGGCGGAGAGCTCCACCCGTTCGCCGGTGGCGTCGTCGTAGAAGGTGACCAGCGGAGCCGCGGGGTCGACTGAGGGAGTGCCACCTCGCAGGAATGCGTGCAGCAGCTCGACGGGGGTTCGGGCATCGGCAGCGAAAAGCGCAGTCATGGTGAGCCCCAGCCTACGGCCTTCGGGTGGGCGACCGGGAGGGGTGCCGGACCCTGCGCGGGGCGGCCTGGCGGGCGGGGTGTTTTGCGGTGAACATCCCTTTTATGGGTATCTCTTTCCCGGTCGCCGCCCTTGCCGGCTGCACCGCCGTTCTGCTCCTCCAACCCGTCACCGCCTCGGCCGTGACCGATCCCGTCGCGCAGCGCCGGACGTCGGCCGGCGGCGGCTCGGTCACCTCGCTGCCGCTGACCGCCGGCAGCGCCCTGGCGCCACGCACCACCCGGCCGTTCGAACTGCTCGGGGTCGGGTGGGACGACCCCGCCCGCTCGCTGGCGGGCGGCTCCGTCCTGGTCCGCACGAGGGACGCGGCCACCCACGTCTGGAGCGGCTGGCACGAGCTGGAGGCGGACGGCGAGGACGGGCCGGACACCCCCGGCGGCGGGGCGACGGCGCCGCTCTGGACCGGGCCGAGCGACGGTGTGGCCGTGCGGGTCACCCCCGGCCCCGGCGGACTGCCGACCGGTCTGCGGCTCGAACTGGTCGACCCCGGGCGGGGAGCCGCCCCGGCCTCGGCCCGCACGCTGCCCGCCGAACCGCCGGACGGGCACCAGGCCGCCCGGCCCGCCATCGTCACCCGGGCCGGCTGGGGCGCCGACGAGTCCCTCCGGGACCCGCAGGTCGAGTACACCGGCCCGGTCCGGGTGGTCTTCGTCCACCACACCGCCACCGCCACCGAGTACGCCTGCGCCGACGCGCCCCGGGTGATCAGGGCGATCTACCAGTACCACGTACAGAGCAACGGCTGGCGGGACATCGGCTACAACTTCCTGGTCGACCGCTGCGGCACCCTCTACGAGGGCCGGGCCGGCGGTGCCGAGCTGCCGGTGCACGGCGCGCACACCCTGGGCTTCAACGCCGACTCGGCGGGCGTCGCCGCGCTCGGCACCTTCGTCACCGACACCCCGCCGCCGCCCGTGCCGGACGGGCTGGCCCGGCTCGCCGCCTGGAAGCTCGGTCTCACCGGCCAGGACGCCGCCGGCCGCACCCAACTGGTCTCCTCCTCCTCGGCCAGCCGCTACCCCAAGGGCACCAGCGTCACCTTCGACGCCGTCTCCGGTCACCGCGACGCCTTCAACACCGAGTGCCCCGGCGCGGCCCTCTACCCGCTGCTCCCCGCCGTCCGCACCCAGGCCGCCCTGCTCCAGAGCGGTGCCCGCCCGGCTCGCCGCGACGCCCGGTGAGCCCCGGGGGCCGGACCTAGACGGGCCCCGGCCCCCGGGGGATCAGTGCCCGCAGCTCGGCGGTCAGCTCCCGGGCGAGGTCCGGGCGCAGGTCGTACCGGGCCGGGGTGTTCTGCAGCAGTGCGATCCGCCAGCCCGCGCCCGGGTTGACGGCGATCACCGTCTGCAGGGCGTTGAGCCCCGGGTCGAGGTCCTCGGCGTCCTCCGGCACCAGGCCCGCGACGGCGTCCAGCACGGCCACCCCCGGTCCGAGCGTCCGGACCCGCCGCACCCGGGCGACGTACTCGGGGGTGGCGTGGTCCGTGAAGATCCGCCCCAGTTCGGCGGCGATCACCGACCGCCCGGCGTATCTGGTCCCGTCGAATCCGATCATCTCCCCGTCCTCGGCGAACGGCCCGGCGCACGCCGCGCCGTCCCGCAGGTTCCAGCCGTCCAGTGCCCGGTGGTAGAGCGCCCGCACCGCGCCCTCGTCCGCGGGGGACAGCTCCGGCAGCCGCGTATCGTTCATACCCCCATGGTCGGCGAAGGCGGTGGAGCCGGACAGCGGAGGAGGCGCAGGGCGGTGACGGACGAGGCCGCGACCGGTGCGCTGGTACGCCGCTGGCGCCCGGACTTCCCGCTCGACGTGGCCCGCACGCTGCTGCCGCTGCGGCGCGGCCCCGCGGACCCGGCCTACCGGACCACCGGCGACGGCGCGGTCTGGCGGGCCTCCCGCACACCGGCCGGCATCGGCACCCTGCGGGTGGCGGCCCGGACGGCCGACGGCGCGGTCGAGGCACGGGCCTGGGGCCCGGGCGCGCCGTGGCTGCTGGAGCGGCTGCCCACGCTGCTGGGCGCCGAGGACGACCCGGCCGGCCTGGTGCTGCCGCCCGGCCCGCTGCGGGAGGCCCAGCGGGCCGCGGCCGGGGTCCGGCTCACCCGTACCGGGCTGGTGCTGGAGTCGCTGGTGCCCGCGATCCTGGAACAGAAGGTCACCACGGACGAGGCCTACCGGGCCTGGCGGATCCTGCTGCGCGACTTCGGCACCCCGGCCCCCGGCCCGGCCGAGGGCATGCGGGTGGCCCCGGCGGCCCGTGAGTGGGCGCGGGTGCCCAGCTGGGAGTGGCACCGCGCGGGCGTCGACCCGAAACGCTCCGCCACCGTGCTGCGCGCCGTCCGGCTGGCCGCCCGGCTGGAGGAGGCATCGGCGATGGACCACGCCGACGCGTTCGCCCGCCTCACCGCCGTCCCCGGCATCGGCGTCTGGACGGCCGCCGAGACCCTCCAGCGCAGCAACGGAGACCCGGACGCGGTCTCGGTCGGCGACTACCACCTCCCCGACCTGGTCGGCTGGGCCCTGGCCGGCCGCCCCCGCAGTGACGACGCGCGGATGCTGGCCCTGCTGGAGCCCTACCGCCCGCACCGGTACCGCCTCTGCCGCCTGCTGCTGACCGCCGGCGCCCGAGCCCCGCGCTACGGCCCCCGGCTGGCCCCCAACGACCACCGGGGGCGGTGAGGAAAGGAGGTCGTGGTGTACACCATGAGGTGTACGCTCGGTGCATGGCCGAATCGCTGAGTATCCGTGAAGCCCGCGCCCACCTCGCCGACGTCGTGACCAAGGCCGAGGCCGGAGAGATCACCGTCATCACGCGCAAGGGGGAACGGGTCGGTGCCGTGGTCCCGATCGAGATCCTCGACGCCATAGAGGAGGCCGCGGACGAGTTGGCGGCCCGGGAGGCTGAGCAGCATCGGGCGGATCCGACGGTCAGCATGGCCGAGCTGCTGGCCGACCTCTTCGCGTCCCCGCCCGGCGCGGCCGGGAGTGCCGCGTGAAGTACGCCTTTCGGTTCACGACCCACGCCCAGCGCCAGTTGCGGGCGATCGGGCAGGCGTTGGCACTCAGGATCCTCAGCGCGCTCACGGAACTCGGCGATGACCCGTTCGCCGACGGTCCCAGCGTGAAGAAGCTGACCGGGTACGACGGTCTCTACCGGCTGAGGGTCGGTGACTACCGTGTGATCTACGAAGTACAGGGCGACGTGATGGTCATTCTCGTGGTCAGTGTCGGCAACCGCCGTGACGTGTACCGCCGGTACTGACCCCTACCGCACCTCGACGAAGGCCTCCGCGCCGCGGGCCGGGCGGTCGCGCGGCGGCTCGGCCGGGCGGCCGACCGCGACGGCGCCCATCGGGTCCCAGCCGGCCGGCAGGTCGAGTGCCGCGCGCACGGTGTCGCGGCAGAACATCGTGGAGGAGACCCAGGCCGTGCCGTAGCCCTCGCCGGCCAGGGTGACCAGCAGGTTCTGCACGGCGGCGCCGATGGCGACGGTGAACATCTCGCGTTCGGCGGCGGCGCGGCGCGCGTCGGGGTAGTCGTGCGAGCCGTCCATCACCAGGCAGGGGACGACCAGGTAGGGCGCGTCGCGCAGGACGTCGCCGCGGGCGGTGCGCCGGGCGATCCGGGCGTCGTCCCAGCCGTCGAGCTCGCGCAGGTCGCGCTGCCAGGCGGCGAGCATCGCGTCCAGCAGCCGGGTGCGGACCTCGGCCGACTCCAGCAGGACGAACCGCCAGGGCGTGGTGTGGTGCGGGGCGGGCGCGGTGACGGCGGCGGCGACGGCGCGGCGGACGGCGCCCGGGTCGACCGGCTCGGGGGTGAACGCGCGGATGGTGCGCCGCAGCGTGACGGCCTGCCGGACCGCCTCGGAGGTGCCGAGCCGGAACATGTCGTCGGCGGCGGGGCGCACCAGTGCCCGGCCGCCCTCGCCGTCCTCGGCGGTGACCAGGTGGCCGAGGCCCCGGACCACCGCGACCGGGGTGCCGGTGGCCTTGCCCTTGACCAGGTCGGCGGCGGCGGCGAGCTCGTCGGCGGTGGCGGTGACGGTCATCGCCAGTTCGTTGCCGTGGCTGTCCGTGCGGCCCCGGTGGTCCTCCAGGGCGGGCAGGCCGGCGGCGCCGATCGCGACGTCGGTGAGGCCGTTGCGCCAGGGCCGGCCGAAGGTGTCGGTGACGACGACGGCCAGCCGGACCCCGGTGAGCTGCTGGAGGCGGGCCCGCAGCGCGCGGGCGGAGGCGTCCGGGTCCTCCGGCAGCAGCAGCACGGTGCCGGGGGCGGTGTTGGAGGCGTCCACCCCGGCGGCGGCCATCACCAGGCCGTTGCGGTTCTCGACGATCCGGATCGGGCCGCGCCGGGCGATCAACCGGACGGTCTCGGCGTCGATCGCGGCCTCGCGGTCGGCGGCCCGGAGCACCCGTCCCTCGGCCTTGCTGACGATCTTCGAGGTGACGACCAGGATGTCGCCGTCCTGGTACGTGCCGGCCTTGGCGATCAGCGCGGGGAGGTCGGAGTCGGCGTCGATCTCCGGCAGGCCCGTGACGGGCAGGACGGACAGGCTCACGCCCGCACCAGCTCGGCGAGCGCCAGCGCGGCCCGGGCCATCTCGGCGGTGGCCGCGACGTCCGTCATCAGCAGCGGGACGGCCCGGCAGGCGATCCCGCCGGCCTCGACCGCGGCGACCGAGGCCTCGTCGGCGGTGTCCACCAGCCAGCCGTCGAGGAGTTCGGCGCCGTAGTCCAGGGCGACCGCCTCCGCGGTGGCCTCGACCCCGACGGCGGCCAGCACCTTGTCGGCCATGCCGCGCACCGGCGCCCCGCCGATGATCGGGGAGAGCCCGACCACCGGCGCCGGGGCGGCGGCCACCGCGGCCCGGATGCCGGGCACGGCGAGGATGGTGCCGATCGAGACCACCGGGTTGGACGGCGGGAACAGGATGACGTCGGCGGCCGCGATGGCCTCCAGCACGCCGGGCGCGGGCTTGGCGGTGTCCGCGCCGACCGGGACGATCGCCTCGGCGTCGACGGCGGCGTGCAGCTTGACCCAGTACTCCTGGAAGTGGATCGCCCGGGTGCCGTCCGCGTCCGTGATCCGCACGTGCGTCTCGACCCGGTCGTCGCTCATCGGCAGCAGCCGCACGCCCGGCCGCCACCGCACGCAGAGCGCCTCGGTGACCTGGCTCAGGGTGTACCCGGCGGTGAGCATCTGGCTGCGGACGAGGTGGGTGGCGAAGTCGCGGTCGCCGAGCCCGAACCACTCGGGCCCGACGCCGTACTCCTTCATCTCGGCCTTGATCGACCAGGTCTCGTCGGTCCGGCCCCAGCCCTGCTCCTCGTTGATGCCGCCGCCGAGGGTGTACATCACGGTGTCGAGGTCGGGGCAGACCTTCAGGCCGTAGAGGTGGATGTCGTCGCCGGTGTTGCCGATGACGGTGATCTCGTCCTGCGGGCCGAGGGCCTCCTTGAGTCCGCGCAGGAAGCGCGCTCCACCGATTCCGCCTGCCAGTGCCACGATGCGCATACGCCCATCCTGCCACGGCCCGACTGGCCGTCAGCCCGGTTCGCCGAGCCGCCCGGCGGGCCGTCGTCAGTGCGCCTCGGCCTGCTCCTGCGGGTGCTGCTCGGGGACGGTGGTGCCGCCGTACCGGTTCATCTCGGTCAGGCCCGGCGTGTAGAGGTGGATGGAGACGGCGGGTTCCAGCGCGCCGTTGACCACCTCGTGCAGGTAGCCGGAGGAGAACACCCGCTGCCCGCCGGGGCGCAGCGTGCGGGCGCCCTCGCCGGCGTGCGTGAGGGAGCGCTCGATCAGCTCGCCCTGGACGACGGTCATCACCCCGGAGGACACGCCGTGGTCGTGGAAGCCGCTGCTCTGGCCGGGCAGCCAGCTGAGCAGCCAGACCTCGTAGCCGGGGCCGGTCTCCAGCCGGGCGTACCAGCGGGTGAGCGCGTCGTAGCGGACCAGCGGCTCCCAGCGGGCCCGGTCGGCGGCGATCTCGCGGACCAGCCGGGCGTGGCCGGCGACGGTGGTGGGGTGGCCGGGCAGGTCGGTGCGGGCCAGGTGCGGGAAGGCCAGCGGGTCGCCGGCGATGGAGACGTCGCTCAGGCCGTCGGCCCAGCGGCGGGCGGGTGCCGGGGGAGGGGCGGTGGGCGCCAGGCCTCGGCGGGCGAGCTTGTTGCGGTCGCGGTTCCGCTTGCGGATGCGGTTGATGCGCACGGGAGTCGTCCTCGGAGTACGGCTGCTTCGACGGGGATCAGCCGGATCCGGGATGTCCTGGGGCGGGAATCGCGGGCGGCCTCTGTGCTTCCTGGGCGGCGCGCGGTGGGACGGCGGGCGCCTAGATACAGGGACAGAGGCGACAACAGGAGTTCACGGCACGGCGGAGCGTGGAACCGCTCCGGGGGCTGGCGAACTCTGACATGGAGGAAAGGAGACCGCATCCGGCGGGGCGGTGTCAACTCCGGAGCCGGGGCATTCGGGCGGGATAGCCCATGAACTACCCAATGGGGTGATAAATCACCCTCTATGTTTCGATGGGAAGATCGCCGGGAAGGCAGGCCGATGACCGACCTGTGGCGATGACCGCTCGTCACACGGTGGCTGGTTGCGAAGGGTTCGACGGGATCCGGACGGTAAGTCCGATGTGTCCGTATATGTACACTATTCGTAACGGCTTGGTGCCGGGGAGTGAATCCTGGCCCCAATACCAGAGCTCGGCTTGACTGGGCCAGAGTGACGCAACTGTAATTTCACTCGTGTCGTCCGCCGCACGAGGCAACGGCAACCACGGGGACGCCAAATAGGGGCAGAGGAGGCGCGCCACATGAGCGAGCTCTTTGAGCTGTTGATCGGTGACGGCATCGAGGAGGAGGAAGAGGAACTCGGTTGGCAGGAGCGCGCGCTGTGCGCCCAGACCGACCCCGAGTCCTTCTTCCCGGAGAAGGGCGGCTCCACCCGCGAGGCCAAGAAGGTCTGCCTCGCCTGTGAGGTCCGTTCCGAGTGCCTGGAGTACGCCCTCGCCAACGACGAGCGGTTCGGCATCTGGGGCGGTCTCTCCGAGCGCGAGCGCCGCCGGCTCAAGAAGAGCGCGGTCTGACCGGGTCGGCCCCTGACCCCGCTGACCCTCCGACAACCGCACAGCTCGACGGGCGCCTCACCGCGACGGTGGGGCGCTTCCGTGTTCCCGGGCCCTTGCGCGGCCCGGTGCGCACAGCTCCTCCACGGCCCGCGGGCGGCGCCGCCATCCGGAGCCGTTAGTGTGGTGCGCCATCCGGTTGCCGTTCACCGGCTGTGTCCACCGAGAACTGGGGCCCGCGCACTCGATGACCGTCTACAGCCACCAGAGCGGCTTCACCGCTGCCAGGCCGCCCGCCTATCCGCGCCACCTGGTCACCGCGGTGATCGTCTCGCACGACGGGGCCCGCTGGCTGCCGCAGGCCCTCGCCGGCCTGCTCGGCCAGGACCGCCAGGTCCAGCGGGTGCTCGCCGTCGACACCGGCTCCACCGACAGCTCCCCGCAGTTGCTCGCCGACACCCTCGCCGACTGGCTCCCGGAGGGCGGCCCGATCGTCCTCGGCCGCCGCGCTGGCTTCGGCACCGCCGTCGGCGAGGCCGTCTTCAACAGCCCGCCGCTGCGCCCCGAGGACCTCCCCTACCGGCTCGACCCCTCGGGCTACGACCCGGTCACCGGCGGCTGGGACGACTTCGGCGACCCGCTGGGCCACGAGGACGACCTCGGCCGCGGCGGCCCCCGCGAGACCCAGCCGGTCGAGTGGCTCTGGCTGCTGCACGACGACTGCGAGCCGCAGACCGACGCGCTGCGCCGGCTGCTCCAGGTCGCCGACTCCACCCCCAGCGCCGCCGTCGTCGGCCCCAAGCTGCGCAGCTGGTACGACCGCCGCCAGCTGCTGGAGGTGGGCGTCACCATCGCCCGCTCCGGCCGCCGCTGGACCGGCCTCGACCGCCGCGAGCAGGACCAGGGCCAGCACGACCAGGTCCGCCCGGTGCTCGCCGTCTCCACCGCCGGCATGCTGGTTCGCCGCGACGTCTTCGAGGAGCTCGGCGGCTTCGACCGGGCCCTGCCGCTGATGCGCGACGACACCGACTTCTGCTGGCGGGTCAACGCCGCCGGCCACCGCGTCGTGGTCGCCCCCGACGCCGTGCTGCGGCACGCCGAGGCGGCCAGCCGCGAGCGCCGCGCGATCGACTGCGGCGCCTCCCACCCGCACCGGCTGGACAAGGCCGGCGCCGTCTACACCCTGCTCGCCAACTCCAAGGGCGTGCTGTTCCCCTACGTCCTGCTGCGGCTGATCCTCGGCACCCTGCTGCGGGTGGTCACCAACCTGCTCGGCAAGGACCCCAAACAGGCCTTCGACGAACTCGCCGGTCTCGGCCACGAACTGATCCGGCTGCCCCGGCTGCTCGCCGCCCGCAAACGCCGGGCCCGACAGCGCGCCGCCGACGCCCTGGACGACCGCACGCTCTTCCCGGCCCCCGGAGCCACCGCCCGGCTCGCCGTCGAAGGCGTGATCGGCTCGCTCGGCATAGGGGGCGGCGACGACTCCGGAGCCGGCCGGCACGGCTCGGTCGAGGCCGGTCCGGGGGACGAGGACTCCGAGGACCTGGTCGTCGAGCAGTTCACCCTGATCAAGAAGCTGGCCCGGCGCCCGGCGCCGGTCCTGTTCGCCGCCCTGCTGGTCTTCGCCCTGGTCGCCTGCCGCGGCCTGTTCGGCGGCGGCAGCCTCTTCGGCGGCGCCCTGCTGCCCGCCACCGACGGCGCCGGCGGCCTCTGGTCGATGTACGCGGACGCCTGGCACCCCGTCGGCACCGGTTCCACCGCGGCCGCGCCGCCGTACCTCGCGGTGCTGTCGGTGCTCTCCTGGGCGCTGTTCGACCACGCCGACCTCGCGGTCACCCTGCTGGTCGTGCTCGCGGTGCCGCTCGCCGCCGTCAGCGCCTACCTGGTCTCCCGGCCGCTGCTCGACTCCAAGCTGGTCCGCGCCTGGGCCAGCGCCACCTACGCCCTGCTGCCCGCGGCCACCGGCGCGCTCGCCCAGGGCCGGATCGGCACCGCCGTCCTCGCAGTGCTGCTGCCGCCGCTGGCCCGCGCGGCCGCGATCTCCGCCGGCCTCGGCATCCGCGCCGAGAGCGCCGCCAAGGGCGCCCGGCCCGGTTGGCGCCCGGTCTGGATGACGGTCCTGCTGCTCACCCTCGCCACCGCCTTCGTGCCGCTGGCGTGGGCACTGGCGGTGCCGCTCTGCCTGGCCATGCTCGCCGCGGCCGTGGTGCGCGGTGGGGCGTTCGGCTCCGGCGGCGCCGCGCTGCGGCTGCTCGGGCTGCGCGTGCTGGTGATCCTCGCCGTCCCGGTGCTGGTGCTCGCGCCCTGGTCGCTGCAGGTGCTCGCGCACCCCCAGCGGCTGCTGCTGGAGGCCGGTCTGCCCGGTCTGCACGGCGGCGGCGCGAGCGCGGTCGGCCTGCTCCTGGTCAACCCGGGCGGCGCCGGTGTGCCCCCGGTCTGGCTGTCGGCGGGCGTGGTGCTCGCCGCGCTGGCCGCCCTGCTGCGCGCCGACCGCCGCCGCGCGGTGCTCGCGGCCTGGGGCGCGGCCGGCGCCGGCCTGGTCTTCACCGTCGTGGTGGCGGGCACCTCGGCGACCCCCGACTCCGGCGGCCCGGCCGTTCCCGCGTGGGCCGGCCCGGCCTCGCTGCTCGCCGGCATCGCCCTGCTGGCCGCCGCCGCGATCGGCGCCGACGGCGCCAACGCCCGGGTGGCCGGCATCGCCTTCGGCTGGCGCCAGCCGGTCGCCGCCCTGGTGGTGGCCGCCGCGGTGCTCGCCCCGCTGGGCACCGGCGTCTGGTGGGCCGTGACCGGAGCCGACGGCCCGCTGCACCGGGCCCCGGCCGCCCAGGTGCCCGCGTTCATCGCCGAGGAGGCCGGCACCACCGACCGGTCCCGCACCCTGGTCGTCACCGGCGACCCGAAGGGCGGATCGGTCCGCTACACCCTGGTGCGCGGCGCCGGCCTGACGCTCGGCCAGGCCGAGTCCACCGTGGACCCGGCCACCGGCACCACCGACCGCCTGAACAAGGTGGTCGGCAGCCTGCTGGCCGGCTCCGGCGCCGACCAGGCGGTGGCCCTGTCCGGCTACGGGATCGCCTACGTCCTGGTCGACCAGCCGCTGATCGGCGCCTTCAAGGACGTCCTGGACACCACCCCGGGCCTGGTCAAGGCCAACCAGGACGGCGGCGCCGCCCTCTGGCAGGTCAACGGCACCCCGGCGACCCGCGTCCTGATCACCGCCCCCGGCGCCACCCCCGTGGTGGTCCCCTCCGGCGAGCGCGACGTCTCCACCACCGTCCCGGCCGGCCCCGAGGGCCGGGTGCTGCGCCTCGCCGAGGCGGCCGCCCCCGAGTGGCGGGCCACCCTGGACGGCAAGGCGCTGGAGGCCACCACCGTCGACGGCTGGGCACAGGGCTTCAAGCTCCCGGCCGGCGCCGGCAAGCTGGTGGTCACCCGCGAGGACGGCCTGCTGCACACCGGCTGGACCTGGGTCCAGCTGCTGCTCGGCCTGACCGTCCTGGTGCTGGCCCTGCCCGGTCGCCGCAACCACAAGGACGACGACCTGCCCGAGGAGGTGGTCGCCGCCGCCGCGCTGGCCGCCGCCGCCCAGGCGCAGGCGCCCGCTCCCGGCAGCCGCCGGGCCCGCCGGATGGCCGAACGCGGCGAGGGCGGCGAGGACGGCGGGGACGGCGACGGCGGGGTGTACGAGGGCCTGCCGGGCACGATCCCGCAGCAGCCCGTCGGTGATCCGCCGGTCCAGGCGGTCCAGGCGGCCGCGGCCGTCCAGGACGCCGAGCCGTACGCCGACCCGTACCAGACCTACCAGCAGGCCGACCCGTACAGCTACGGCGCCTACCCGGCGCAGCAGCCGGCCGCCGCACCGTACGGCGGCGGCCAGGAGTACGGCTCCGACGGCTACCAGCAGCAGGGCTACCCGCAGGGCGGGGGGCCGGGCTACGAGCAGTACCAGCAGGACCAGCAGTACGGCGGCTACGACCCCTACCAGCAGGACGGGCAGCAGCCGTGGGTGCCGGGCCAGCCGCAGGGCGAGCCCTACTACGACCCGAACGACCCCACCGACCCCAACGGGCCCGGCCGGTACCCGCACCACCACGGATCGGGGAGCTGACCCGCGATGAAGAAGCCCGCCTTCTCGAAGAAGTCCAAGGGCCCGGCCGGCGCCGGGGCGACGGACGAGGCCGCGTTCGACCCGGCCGGTCCCACCAGGACCTCCAGGACCTCCAGGACCACCAGGTCGTCCGGGTCGTCCGGGTCGTCCGGGTCGTCCGGGTCGTCCGGGTCGTCCGGAGGGACGAAGACGACCCAGTCGCTGCTGGCCGCGGCCGCCGTGCTCGCCGTGGTGTTCGGGGTCGCCTGGCAGCGCCCGCCGGCCACCCCGGCCGCCGCGGACCAGGGGGGTGCGGCGACCTCGGCGCAGGTCGAGCGGACCGCCGCGGTCTGCCCGCAGCCGCTCCAGGGTCTGACCGGCTCGACCGTCATCACCGCCTACACCCCGCCCGGCAGCGGTGGCGACGCCGCCGCCGGGGCCGGCTGGGTGGCCGACGCGGCGGCGCCCGCCACCGCGCCGACCGCGGCACCCTCGGCCGCCCCCTCGGCACCGGCGCCCGCCGCGACCGGCGCGCCCGCCGCCGACAAGGGCGGCGCGCCGGCCGACGCGCGGCTGACCCTGGCCAAGCCCGGCACCCCGGTGGTCGCCCCCGCCGCCAACAGCGACAACGCCCCCGGCGCCGGAGCGGTCGCCACCGGTGCCCTCGCGCCCGGTTTCACCGTCACCCAGACCACCACCGTCACCGAGCAGCGCGGCCTGGGCCTCTCCGGTCTCACCTGCGCCCCGGCCGGGACCGGCTTCTGGTTCGCCGGCGCCAGCACCGCGGGCGACCGCACCGACTACGTCAGCCTGGTCAACACCGAGGCCACCGCCGCCGTGGTCGACATCAAGCTGTACGGCGACAAGGGCCTGATCGACAACGACGCCGCCAACGGCATCACCGTCGCCCCCGGCAGCTCGCAGTCCGTCCTGCTGCCCACCATCAGCAAGGGCCAGGTCGCCGACCTCGCGGTGCACGTGGTGGCCCGGAGCGGCCGGGTCGGTGCCGCCCTGCACGCCGCCGACGGGAGCAAGGGCGCCGACTGGGTGCCCTCCTCGGCCGCCCCGGCGGCCACCCAGGTGCTCCCCGGACTGCCCGCCGACACCGCCGCCGCCCGCCTGGTGGTCTGGGCGCCGCCGGAGGACGACGCCGACCTGAAGATCGAGCTCTCCGGCAAGAACGGCTGGTTCACCCCGGCCGGCAACGAGTCCATCCACGTCAAGGCCGGCATGGTGGCCGCCGTCGACCTCGGCAAGGTCACCCGCGACGAGGTGGCCGGCCTGCGGCTCTCTCCCAGCGACGACAAGCACCCCACCCCGGTCGTGGCCGGCCTGCGGATCGACCGCGCCGGATCGAACGGCAAGTCCGACGCGGCGTGGCTGACCGGTACCGCCCCGGTCGGCGCCCGCGCCACGGTGGCCGACAACCGCGGCGGGGGCCCGTCGACGCTCTTCCTCACCTCCACCGGCGAGGCCGCCACGGTCCGGGTCACCGCCTCGGCCGGCACCGGCGGCGGCACCCCGACCAGCAAGGAGGTCCAGCTGCCGGCCGGTGGCACGGTGGCCCTCCCGGCCCCCGAGCCCACCGGGCTGAACGGCAGCTTCGCGCTGACCGTGGAGACCGTCTCCGGCGGACCCGTCGTGGCCGCCCGGATGCTGGCGATCACGACCAAGGACGTGCCGATGTTCACCGTCCAGGCGCTGCGCGACGACCACAGCAGCGTCAAGGTCCCGCGGGCCGCCCAGGACCAGGGCGTCGTGCTCCGCTGACGCCGCGCGGACGTGACGAAGGGGCGGTACCCGGCACCGGGTACCGCCCCTTCGTCGTGGTGTCACTCCTCGTCGTAGCGCGGGTCGATGGCGTCCGGCGAGAGCCCCAGCAGCTCCGCCACCTGCTCGATCAGGATCTCGTGCACCAGGGCCGCGCGGTCCTCCCGCGACTTCGCCCGGATCTCCACCGGCCGGCGGTACACGACGATCTGGCTCTTGCGCCCCTGCCGGCCCGGTGACACCCGCCCCAGCGGCACCCCGCCGTCCGCGTCAGATCCCTGCGCCTCGTGCAGCGGGACCTCCTGAACGGCGAACTCCACTTCGATCAACTGCGGCCAACGTCGTTCAAGACGCTCCACCGACTCGCGCACGTAGTCGTCGAACAACTCGGAGCGGGTGAGCGAGATCGGTACCTGCGGGGGCGCCAGCGGGCCGCGCAGACCCCTGCCGTGCCGGTCGCGGTGGCGCGGGCGGCGCGAAGGTCCCGTCGATGACTGCGGTACAGAGCTGTCCATATCACTGCCGAGGGTAGTCCTTGGACGGTCGGAAGTGGACCACTCCGACGGCGAATGGCCCGGGCGGCGGGTGCACGGACGGGCGCGCGGACCGCGACACGGCACGCCCTCCGGACAGGCGGTCTTCGCTCCCCGGCGAGGAGTGCGGTACCGTCCACCCTCGTGAGCTCTGTACGTCGTTGTTCGCGGACCGCGTGCGGCCGACCGGCCGTCGCGACGCTGACGTACGTCTACGCGGACTCCACCGCGGTCCTGGGCCCGCTCGCGACCTACGCCGAGCCGCACTGCTACGACCTGTGCGCCGAGCACGCCGAGCGCCTCACCGCCCCGCGCGGCTGGGAGGTCGTCCGGCTCGCCGCCGAGGCGGGCCCGCTGCGCCGCAGCAGCGACGACCTCGAAGCGCTCGCCAACGCCGTCCGCGAGGCCGCCCGCCCGCAGACCCCCCGTCAGGGCCGCGGGCCCGAGGGGGAGTCCACCGAGGCCGGCCGCCGCGGCCACCTGCGCGTGCTGCGCTCGCCCGACAACTGACGGCCGCCCCCGCCCGCACCGCGCACGGGGGCTTCGCCCGACCCCGGTACGCTGCCGGTCTACCGCCCGTCCGTCGGCGCGGTGCACCGACACAGCGTGACCCGGGGGCGGCCAGCCGCTCCCGGAAGCACATCGATCAAGCAGAGACCAGGGTGGAGCCGCAGTGCGCGACCTCAAGCAGCTCGTGAAGGCGTACGACGTTCGAGGCGTCGTCCCGGACCAGTGGGACGAGAGCCTCGCGCGCGCCTTCGGCGCCGCGTTCGTGCGGGTCACCGGAGCGTCCGCGATCGTGGTCGGCCACGACATGCGGCCGTCCTCCCCGTCGCTGAGCCGGGCCTTCGCCGAGGGCGCCGCCGCGTACGGCTCGGACGTGGTCGAGATCGGCCTCTGCTCGACCGACCAGCTGTACTACGCCAGCGGCAAGCTCGACCTGCCCGGCGCGATGTTCACCGCCAGCCACAACCCGGCGCAGTACAACGGCATCAAGCTCTGCCGGGCCGGCGCCGCGCCGGTCGGCCAGGACACCGGCCTCGCCGACATCCGCGAGCTGGTCGAGTCCTGGACCGCGCAGGACGACACCGTCACCGTGCCCGCGGTGGACGTCAAGCCCGGCGAGCTATCCGCCCAGGAGACCCTGCGCGGCTACGCCGACCACCTGCTCGGCCTGGTCGACCTGACCACGATCCGGCCGCTCAAGGTCGTCGTCGACGCCGGCAACGGGATGGGCGGCCACACCGTGCCGACCGTCTTCGACGGCCTGCCGATCGAGCTCGTCCCGATGTACTTCGAGCTGGACGGCACCTTCCCCAACCACGAGGCCAACCCGCTCGACCCGAAGAACATCGTCGACCTGCAGGCCAGGGTCCGCGAGGTCGGCGCCGACCTCGGCCTCGCCTTCGACGGCGACGCGGACCGCTGCTTCGTCGTGGACGAGCGCGGCGAGCCGGTCTCCCCGTCCGCGATCACCGCGCTGGTCGCGGTCCGCGAGGTCGCCCGGGCCAAGGCCGCCGGTGAGGACGAGCCGACCGTCATCCACAACCTGATCACCTCCTGGACCGTGCCCGAGGTGGTCCGGGAGCTCGGCGCCAAGCCGGTCCGCACCCGGGTCGGCCACTCCTTCATCAAGCAGGAGATGGCCGTCACCGACGCGGTCTTCGGCGGCGAGCACTCCGCGCACTACTACTTCCGCGACTTCTGGCGGGCCGACACCGGCATGCTGGCCGCGCTGCACGTGCTGGCCGCCCTCGGTGGGCAGGACGGCACGCTGTCCGCCCTCACCGCGGAGTACGACCGCTACGCCGCCTCCGGCGAGATCAACAGCACCGTCGCCGACCAGGCGGGCCGCTCCGCCGCCGTCCGGGCCGCGTACGCGGGCCTGGAGGGCACCACCGTGGACGAGCTGGACGGCCTCACCGTGGCCGGGCCCGACTGGTGGTTCAACCTGCGCGCCTCCAACACGGAGCCGCTGCTGCGCCTCAACGTCGAGGCCAAGGACCCGGCCAGGATGGCGGAGCTGCGCGACGGCGTGCTCGCCGTCGTCCGCGGCTGACACCAGCCCGACGCACGCCCCCCGCGGCACGCGCCTGACACACGCCGCCCGTGCCCCGGCCGGTAGGGTTTCCTCCTGGCCGGGGCACCGCCGTGCCACCCCCGAGATCTGGAGCCCGACACCCCATGAAGCTCGAATCCTTCCTGCTGGAGATCCTGGTCTGCCCGCAGTGCCGGGCCGCGCTCACCGAAGGCGGCAGCGAGGAGCACCCCGAGCTGCTCTGCACCGGTGAGGGCTGCGGCCTCGCCTACCCCGTCCGGGACGGCATTCCGGTGCTGCTGGTGGACGAGGCCCGCCGCCCGGCCTGATCCTTGGGGCCAAGACCCGCAGGGGGGCGGACCCGGACGGACCCGCCCTCGCAGCGCCCAGCCAGCAGCCGGAGGCCCGCCGCATGCTCGACGACACCCTGCTCGACGACCCGGCCGCCCTCCAGCGCGCCGACCACGACCGCGCCCTGCTGGCCCTGGCCGGGGCCGGCGCGCGCGTGCGCACCGCGCTGCGGCTCGCCGACGCGGCCGGCGTGGAGCGGCTGCGCCCCGACGGCCGCCCGCGCTCGGTACTGGTGGCGGGCCACGGCAGCGCGCTGACGGCGGGCGAGATCCTCGCCGCGCTGGCCGGCACCGCCAGCCTGGTCGCCCCGCTGCCGCCCACCGACGCCGCCCCCGTGCCGCGGACCGACCGGGCCTCGGCGCCGCCGGTGTTCACCGCCGGACTGGCCTGGCAGCTGCCCGGCTGGGCCGGACCGCTCGACCTGCTGGTGATCAGCTCCGCCGACGGCGGCGAGCAGGGCCTGGTGGCCCTCGCCGAGCAGGCCTACGCGCGCGGCTGCGCCATCGTGGTGACCGCCCCCGTCGGCAGCCGGCTGGCCGAGGCCGCCCTCCAGGTGCGCGCGCTCCCGCTGCCCTACGTGCCGTCGAACCTGCCCGACGACGGCACGCCCCCGGCCGGGCCGGCCGCCGAGCCGGACCTCCCGGCCGAGGACCCGGCCGCGCTCTGGGCGCACCTCACCCCGCTGCTCGCCCTGGCGCAGAAGCTCGGCGTCACCCAGCTGCCCTACGACGCGCCGGCCGCCACCGCCGACCTGCTGGACGAGGCCGCCGTGCGCTGCCGGCCGGACGCCGCCGCGTACACCAACCCCGCCAAGAGCCTGGCCGCCCGGCTGGCCGGTACCGTTCCGCTGCTCTGGGCCGAGGGCCCGGTGGCCGGGGCGGCGGTGGCCCGGTTCGCCGCCCAGCTCGCCGAGCGGGCCGGCCGCCCGGCGCCGGCCGGGCTGCTGCCGCAGGTGCTGACCGCGCACCGCGGCATGTTCGCCGGCCAGCTCGGCGGCGGCGCCGACCCCGACGACTTCTTCCGCGACCGGGTCGACGAGCCGGATCCGCTGCACCTGCAGGTGCTGGTGCTGCGGCACCTCCCGGCCGGGGCGGCCGCCGGCGAGGAGGACCCGGGGCCGGCCGAGGTGCCGGCCGACGACGAGCGTCCGCGCGGCTGGGCGACGACCCGGGCGCACCGGCTGGCCGCCGCCCACGACGTCCGGCTCACCGAGTACGCCAGCACCCGGCCCGACCCCCTGCACGCGCTGGCCGACCTGATCGCGCTGACCGACTTCGCCGCGGTCTACCTGGGGCTCGCGGCGCAGTCCTGAGCCGCGACACGGCGGCCCGGTACCGTATGCGCTCGACAGAACTCGACCGAGGCGGAACTCGACAGAGACGGCACTCGACAGAGCAGAGCGCGGGCCGCGTGAACGGCCCCCGGCGGAGGGATCCACCCGAGCATGAGCACCGAAGGCGGTACCAAGGCCCTGGTCGCGGCCCTCACCGCGAACCTGGGCATCGCGGTCAGCAAGTTCGTGGCCTTCGCGTTCTCCGGCTCCTCCTCGATGCTGGCCGAGGGTGTCCACTCGCTGGCCGACTCCGGCAACCAGGTGCTGCTGCTGGTCGGCGGCAAGCGCTCGCAGCGGGTGGCCACCCCCGAGCACCCGTTCGGCTACGGGCGCGAGCGTTACATCTACGCCTTCCTGGTCTCCATCGTGCTGTTCAGCGTCGGCGGCATGTTCGCCGTCTACGAGGGCTACGAGAAGATCGCCCACCCGCACGAGCTGGACAACTGGTACTGGCCGATCGGCGTGCTGGTGATGGCGATCGGCCTGGAGGCCTGGTCCTTCTTCACCGCCTACCGCGAGGCCGTCAAGGACAAGGGCACGCACGGCTGGGCCGCCTACATCCGCCGGGCCAAGGCACCGGAGCTGCCGGTCGTCCTGCTGGAGGACACCGGTGCGCTGATCGGCCTGGTGCTGGCGCTCTTCGGCGTCGGCCTGACCGTGATCACCGGGAACGGCGTCTGGGACGGCGTCGGCACCCTGGCGATCGGCCTGCTGCTGATCGTGATCGCCCTGGTGCTGGCCTCGGAGACCAGGTCGCTGCTGATCGGCGAGTCCGCCCACCAGGAGGTGGTGGCCGAGATCCGCGACGCCCTGGTCGACCACGACTCCGTCACCCGGGTGATCCACATGCGGACCCTGCACCTCGGCCCGGAGGAGCTGCTGGTCGCCGCCAAGATCGCGGTCAACGCGGAGGACACCGCGGCGCAGGTGGCGCAGGCCATCGACGCCGCCGAGGCCCGGGTCCGCCGGGCCGTCCCGATCGCCCGGGCGATCTACCTGGAGCCCGACGTGTACAGCGCCGACAAGGAGGCGCTGGGCGACGACCCCTACGCCACTCCCGGCGGACCGGTGCCGGGCGCGCACTGACCGCCGGCCTGCCGCCCGCCCGGGCCGGCAGGCCGAAAAACGGTCATACCGAGCCGCCCCAGGGGCCCGCCGGTGTAGATTCGTCACCAGAGCCAGAACGTCGCTGCTGATGGCGGTCGATCGGCGACCCGTCCCCCGTGGACGCGTGCCGGTCGAGGGAGAGAGGTCCTCCGACGGTTTGTGCTGAGCAGCAGGGAGCCGGTCCCTCCGCGGACCCGGTGGCCCCGGCGTTGCCGCGCACCCGTGCGGCCTCGGCCGTGCCGCGACGCACACCCAGGACTTTTGGCCGTGCCCCACCCCCATCAGCGAGGAGCAGACGCATGTCGACCGACATCACCGGTGACTTCAAGGTCGCCGACCTTTCCCTGGCGCCGTTCGGCCGCAAGGAGATCCAGCTGGCCGAGCACGAGATGCCCGGCCTGATGTCCATCCGCGCCGAGTACGCGGCCTCGCAGCCGCTGGCCGGTGCCCGGATCACCGGCTCGCTGCACATGACCGTGCAGACCGCCGTGCTGATCGAGACCCTCACGGCTCTCGGCGCCGAGGTCCGCTGGTGCTCCTGCAACATCTTCTCCACCCAGGACCACGCCGCCGCCGCCATCGCGGTCGGCCCGGAGGGCACCCCGGAGAACCCGCAGGGCGTGCCGGTCTTCGCCTGGAAGGGCGAGACGCTGGACGAGTACTGGTGGTGCACCGAGCAGGCGCTGACCTGGCCGAACGGCCAGACCCCGAACATGATCCTGGACGACGGCGGTGACGCCACCCTGCTGATCCACAAGGGCGTCGAGTTCGAGAAGGCCGGTGCCGCGCCGGACCCGTCGACCGCGGACAACGACGAGTTCCGGATCATCCTGGAGCTGCTCAACCGCACCCTGGTCGAGACCCCGAACAAGTGGACCGAGGTCGCCGCCACCATCAAGGGCGTGACCGAGGAGACCACCACCGGTGTCCACCGCCTGTACGAGATGCACCGTGACGGCAACCTGCTGTTCCCGGCGATCAACGTCAACGACTCGGTCACCAAGTCGAAGTTCGACAACAAGTACGGCTGCCGCCACTCGCTGATCGACGGCATCAACCGTGCCACCGACGTGCTGATCGGCGGCAAGGTCGCCGTCGTCGCCGGCTACGGCGACGTGGGCAAGGGCTGCGCCGAGTCGCTCCGCGGCCAGGGCGCCCGCGTCATCGTCACCGAGATCGACCCGATCTGCGCGCTGCAGGCGGCGATGGACGGCTACCAGGTCGCGACCCTGGAGGACGTCGTCGAGTCGGCCGACATCTTCATCACGACGACCGGCAACAAGGACATCATCATGGCCTCGCACATGGCCCGGATGAAGCACCAGGCCATCGTCGGCAACATCGGCCACTTCGACAACGAGATCGACATGGCCGGCCTGGCCCAGCTGCCGGGTGTCGTGAAGACCGAGGTCAAGCCGCAGGTCCACGAGTGGCGCAAGGAGGACGGCCGCACCATCATCGTCCTCTCCGAGGGCCGCCTGCTGAACCTGGGCAACGCGACCGGCCACCCGTCGTTCGTGATGTCCAACTCCTTCGCCAACCAGACGATCGCGCAGATCGAGCTGTTCACGAAGACCGAGCAGTACCCGATCGGCGTCTACGTGCTGCCGAAGCACCTGGACGAGAAGGTCGCCCGCCTGCACCTCGACGCGCTGGGCGTGAAGCTGACCACCCTCAGCAAGGACCAGGCCGACTACATCGGCGTCCCGGTCGAGGGCCCGTACAAGGCGGACCAGTACCGCTACTGATCCGGTGACACGGCCGTGGCCGGGCGGGCCGCGTACTCGGTGAAACCCGCTGCCCCGACTCCGTCGTACCGGCGGCGCCGCCGCCCTTCTCGTGCGGTCCCCTTCTCGTGCGGCCACCCGGACCGAACGGTGTGTGCCGGACGGTCGCGATCGTCCACGTAGGCTCTCGGGCATGCCCAACGGCCGGTACTCGCTCCACGACACCCACGACCACCTCCTGCTCGGCGAGGAGCGCTTCAGCTGCGCACCCGGGCCGGCCGGCTGGCGGTACGTCTCCAAGACGTACGGGCCCGAGGGGCAGGTGCTCGGCACGGTCGACCTGACGCTGGACTCGCGGGCCCGGCCGCTGCGGACCGAGCTGCGGGCGGGAGGCTGGCAGGTCCGCGGCGGGGCGGTCGACGGGGTGGCCTGGGTCCGCACCGACGCGGCCGACCCGGCCGGGGAGCACGCGGTGGAGGGCCACGACCGGGCACACGGGTTCGCCGGGCGCTCGCCGGCCTTCCTGGTCGCCACCGCCCGGTTGCTGCGACTGCGGGAGGGGGCGAGCGCGAAGGTGCGGCTGGTCGCCTTCACCGAGCCGGTGCTGGCGCCGCGCACCTTCGACCAGGGCTGGCTGCTGGAGGCTGTGGAGACGCACGCGACGGACTCGGGGCCACTGCTGGTCGAGCGCTACCAGGTGGCGGACCTGGAGACGGGCGAGCAGCAGGTGGTGCACCTCGCCGGGGACGTGGTGCTGGCCGCCGCGGGGGTGGAGCTGGAGGAGCTGGAGTCGCCGCCGAACGCCTGGCCCGTCGAGTTCGACGGTCGCTAGCGGGTCGGCGGGTCGGTCGTCGGTCGACCGGTCTGCGGGCCGGTCAGGCGGGCGGGGCGAATCCGGTGCCGGGGGCCGGCTGCGGGGCGGGGGCCGGCTGGGCCGGAGCCGGAGCCGGGGGCGTGGTGGGGAGTGCGGAAGCGGGGGCGGGGGCGGCCGAGGGCGCGGGGGTTCCGGGCGGCGCCGGTGCGGCGGGGGCCGGCGGGCCCGCGACCGGTGGCAGCGGCTGCGCCAGGGGATACGGCTGCGTCTGGGGGTACGGCTGCGCGAGGTGCTGCTGTCCGTAACCCTGGGCCCTGGTCCACTCCCGCCGCTGGCGCTCGGTCAGCACCGCGCCGAGGTACGCCGCCGGGTGCAGCCCGTACGGGACGGCGTGCCCGGTGCGGGCGGCGAGGTCGTCGGCGAGGCGGGCGGACATCTGGTGCGCCACCGCCGGGTCCAGCTGGCCGATCCGGCCGAGCAACTGGCGGATCGCCAACCAGAGCGGCTCCGGCACGGCGGACAGGTCCAGCGCGACCAGCTCGCCGCCGATCGCCTGCAGCAACTGCGGATGCACCGGCGGCAACGCGTTCGCCGTCCCACCGCCACCGGGCACGCGCTCGCGGACCACCAGCGTCCCCGCGAAGACGTCGCCCAGCCGCTTGCCGTCCGGGGACACCGCCGAGCAGATCGCCGCCGGCACGCCGCTCAGCACGATGATCTCGAAGAAGCCGACCAGCCCGCGCACCAACGAGTGGCGGAACCGCACCGGCCCGCCGTCGCTGCGCACCACCCGCAGGCCCAGCGCGGTCTTCCCGAGCGAGCGCCCGCGGGTGAGGGTCTCGATCATGACGGGCAGGGCCACCAGGAAGAACACCATCAGCCCGAGCATCACGGCGGCGAGGGCCGCGCCGTCGAGGTCGACGAGGGCGAAACTCAGCACCAGGGCGGACACCACCAGCGCGGCGCCCTGCACCAGCAGGTCCAGCCCGGTCGCCAGCGCCCGGCTCGGAAGCTTCGCCGTGCGCAGGCCGAGGACGACCGCCTCGCCCGTCACCAGGTCGCTCAAGACACCCGTCCGTTCCCGTCGGTGATTCATGGTCCGCGATGCGCGGGGAGGGACGGCCGTCGGATCGGCCCCCACGACCCCGTGATCTGCAGTCGTCAACATACGGGGCCGCGGACCCGCACGGGAAGGGAGGTCCCGACGGCCCGAGCCCGGTCCCTCCCTGGCATGCTGGGCCCACCTGTCCGCACCCGCCTGCCCGCGCCCCGCGCCGACCATGGAGCTGCCGCATGGACCTGGACGTCTTCGTCGCCACCCACCAGGGGGAGTGGGCACGGCTGGACGCCCTCGCCAGGAACCGCCGGCTCACCGGCGAGGAGGCGGACGAGCTGGTCACCCTCTACCAGCGCGTCACCGGCCATCTGGCCAAGGTCCAGGCCGCTGCGCCGGACCCGACGTTGGAGGGGCGGCTCACCAGCCTGGTCTCCCGGTCCCGGGACGCCGTCACGGGGACCCGCAGCAGCGGCTGGCGGGACGTCGCGCGCTACTACGCGGTGAGCTTCCCGGCCGCGCTCTACCGCTCGCGCCGGTGGTGGCTGCCGGTCGCCGTCCTCTCCCTGCTCGCCACCGCCGTGATCGCGTGGTGGGTGGCCACCCACCCGGAGGTGCGCAACAGCCTGGCCACGCCGGAGACGCTCCGCGAGATGACCAGGCCCGGAGGCCAGTACGAGGCGTACTACTCGGATCGCCCCGCGAGTTCGTTCGCGGCCCAGGTCTGGACGAACAACGCCTGGATCGCGGTGCAGTGCCTGCTGTTCGGTGTCGCGCTGGGCATTCCCGTGCTCTTCGTGCTGTGGGGCAACGTCCTCAACCTCGGACTCGGGGTCGGCCTGATGGCCTCGGCCGGCCGGCTCGACATCTTCCTCGGGCTGCTCATTCCGCACGGCCTGCTGGAACTGACCGCCGTCTTCGTCGCCGGCGGGCTGGGCCTGCGCCTCGGGTGGACGATCATCGACCCCGGTCCCCGGACCCGTGGGACCGCCCTCGCGGAACAGGGACGGAGCATCATCGGTATGGCCATCGGCCTGGCGACGGTGCTGGCGGTCTCCGGTGTCCTGGAAGCCTTCGTGACCCCCTCCGGCCTGCCCACCTGGGCCCGTATCGGCATTGGGGTGCTGGCCGAGGTCGCCTTCCTGTTCTATGCCCTGGTGCTGGGCCGCAAGGCCGCCGCAAGCGGCGAGACCGGCGATCTGGATGCCACCGATCGGGCGGACCTTCAGCCGGTCGCGGCGTGAGCCGGTGTGATCGACAGGCCTCTGACCTGCTACTCTTCTCGCATCCCGGTCAAACCATTGACGTGGCACGACTGGGCTAGTAGGTTTCAACGGTTGGGACTGGTTGGACGCCATCCGGTCCGAGGCGTTAGTGTCTACGACACCGCCGAATCAGGGTGACCGCATTTCACGAAGTGCGCGCCCTTCGACAAGGTGAACCCCCTGGAACTGAGCACACTGAAGGCTTTGATAAGCTTCGGAGCGAAGTCGAAGGAAATCCCCCCAGCGGGAATTCAGAGAAACAAGCGCCGGTAAGAACGGCCGCGAGGATCTGATAAGCTGGGAACACGAAAGAACGAAGCGCCCGGAGGGCCCGCTGGAAGGCGGTCCGAAGGAAGTGTCCGTTCCTTGAGAACTCAACAGCGTGCCAAAAGTCAACGCCAGATATGTTGACATCCCCG